>JANNBG010000172.1:0-1524 GCA_031385205.1 Rhodobacterales bacterium | reverse complement strand
GTTTTGACGGCGAGTGATGGACCCAAAACCGTGGAGGCCCCGGATCAGGTCCGGGGCGGGGGTGAGGTGGTGTATCTGTCGGAACCCTTGGACAGGCCGGGGGCGCTGGAGGGGCAGACGTACAAGCTGAAATGGCCGGGGTCGGAACACGCGCTTTATATTACGGTGAATGACATCATCATCGCGGGGCACAGGCGACCGTTTGAGGTGTTTATCAACTCCAAGAATATGGAGCATTTCGCCTGGACGGTGGCGTTGACGCGGATGATTTCGGCGGTGTTCCGGCGGGGCGGGGATATTTCGTTCGTGGTGGAGGAACTGAAGGCGGTGTTCGATCCGCGTGGCGGGGCATGGATGGAGGGGCGCTATATACCGTCTATTCTGGCGGCGATTGGGGGCGTGATTGAAAGCCACCTTATCAGCATCGGGTTTATCGCAGGGATCGGCATGGGGCTGAAGTCGGACCCGCAGGCGGTGGCGATGGTGGTGGGGGGCAAACTGGGGCCGGCCTGCCCGAATTGTGGATCGTTCGATCTGCGCATGGTGGAGGGATGCATGACCTGCGGGTCATGCGGGCATTCGAAGTGTGGGTAGGCGCGGTTTATTCCTGACTTTGAAAGCCTTTGGGAATGCTGAAGGCCGCGCCGACGGGCAGGCCTGCGTCCTGCAGCAGGTCATCGGCCATGGTCGCCGCGTTTGGCCCTGCCTTTGACAGATGCCGCCAAATCTCACATACGGGTGGTGCGATCCTCGGCTCGCTGATGGCACGCGCGGTGTGCATCCAGACGGCCAGACCATCGCTGCTGTCGTATTCGCGCTGTTTGCGAAGGGCGGTAATCTTTGTGTCAGCCGTTGCGGCAAAGCGCGCGGCAGTGGTGGCTTTCCAATCCGTCAGATCATGCAGGTTCTGCCCGCTGGCCAGATAGGATGCGGCCCAGAACATGGCTGTGGCGGCGTGGCTGTCCACAACATGCGGTTTTGCAGCCGCAAGCTTGTCGGCCATGGCCTGCGCCTGATCGACCAGTGCGGCGATGGCCTTTTCCTGTTGCCAGTTACTGAACATGCGGTCCCCCTGTGGCGTTATGGATGAAAAGGCCTGCAAGGGAAACAGGTGCTGCCGACAGGCCGGACGCTGGCAGATATCAGATGATGTGAATGTCACCCGCGGTCAGCGTGGGGTGATTATCCAATTCCACAATCGCAAAGCGCCCACCATCGGCTGACCCATTGGTGTCGTAAGACAAAACGCCCGTGCGTTTGTCGTAAATCAGGCGGTCATTGGCGTCGGCATTGGCACCCGTGCCGATCATCTTGAACATGCCGGGGGCCAGATTGCCCACAGCACCCAAGGCGCGAAAGGCGGCGTTATCCAGCAGCAGAGTGTCAACGCTGGCAAAGGCGGTGATGCTATCGCGGTTGGCAGGCCCTGCCGTGTTTGCAAACACAAAACTGTCAGCCCCGGTGCCACCTGTCAGGACATCGACCCCCTGCCCGCCCGCCAGACGATCACGCCCACCGCCACCC
>JANNBG010000167.1:0-13548 GCA_031385205.1 Rhodobacterales bacterium | reverse complement strand
CATCGTAAGATACCTTCTTGCGCGGTGCAGGGGGTGACATTACGTCAAGCCGCCCGGGGGCGCATCTGCACCGGGCAACCAAAAGGGGGCACGATATGAGCACCTACGCCAACCTACCCGCACCCAGCCCGGAACAGGGCCTGAACCGCTATATGCAGGACATCCGCAAATTTCCGCTGCTGGAGCCGGAAGAAGAATACATGCTGGCGAAAAGCTGGGTGGATCATCAGGATACCAAGGCCGCGCACCGCATGGTGACATCGCATCTGCGGTTGGCGGCCAAGATTGCCATGGGCTATCGCGGGTACGGCCTGCCGCAGGCGGAAGTGATTTCCGAGGCGAATGTGGGGCTGATGCAGGCGGTCAAACGCTTTGACCCGGAAAAGGGTTTCCGGCTGGCGACCTATGCGATGTGGTGGATCAGGGCGTCGATCCAGGAATATATCCTGCGGTCGTGGAGCCTTGTGAAACTGGGCACGACGAGTGCACAGAAAAAGCTGTTCTTCAATCTGCGCAAGGCGAAAGCTAAGGTGGGCGCGCTGGAGGAAGGCGATTTACGCCCGGAAAACGTGGCCAAGATTGCGGTTGATCTGAACGTGTCGGAGTCTGAGGTCATCGACATGAACCGGCGCTTGTCGGGGTCTGATGCCAGCCTGAATGCGACGGTGGGGTCGGATGGTGACAGTTCGACGCAGTGGCAGGATTGGCTGGAAGATGAAGACAGCGATCAGGCCGAGCATTACGCGGAAAAGGACGAACTGGACACGCGGCGGGAGCTGCTGATGCAGGCGATGTCGGTGTTGAACGACCGGGAACGTGATGTGCTGATGGAACGGCGTTTGGCGGAGGATCCAGTGACGCTGGAAGATTTGTCCACGCGGTACGGGGTCAGCCGCGAACGCATCCGGCAGATCGAAGTGCGGGCGTTCGAAAAGCTGCAGGAAAAGATGCGGCAATTGGCCAAGGGCAAGGGCATGGTGGTGCCTGCGTGACTGCAAGGAGGGTGCGCAATATATGCGCACCCTTGTGCCCTGATTTGCATGTTACACTTTTCACCAAATTGCTTTAGGGAACGCGCAACCCCATGAGGCACCCCCAATGACCATGCTCGGCACTTTTCTGAAACCCATGCATCCCGAAGGCACCAAGTTTGTCGGCATCTTTGCCGCCATCACTTTCGTGTTGTTCTGGGTCTGGCAACCGCTCGGCTGGCTGGGCGTGCTGATGACCATCTGGTGCTATTACTTTTTCCGTGATCCCAAACGCACCATTCCGCTGGATGACACCCTGATCCTGTCACCCGCCGATGGCATCGTCAGTCTGATCGAGCCCGCCGTGCCCCCGTTGGAACTGGGCATGGGGCCAGACGCACTGACCCGCGTGTCGGTTTTCATGAACGTGTTCAACTGCCATGTGAACCGCGCGCCGGTCTCGGGCAAGATCACGGCCATCGCCTATCGGCCCGGCACGTTTCTGAATGCCTCGCTGGATAAGGCGTCTGAGGATAACGAGCGCAATTCGCTGGCCATTGAAATCACCGATGGCCGCAAGATTGCCGTGGTGCAGATTGCCGGATTGGTCGCGCGGCGCATCGTGTGTTGGTCGAAAACTGGGCATGTCCTGCGCGCGGGTGAACGCTTTGGTCTGATCCGCTTTGGGTCGCGGCTTGATGTTTATCTGCCCGATGGTGTGGCCCCGAAGGTCGCACTTGGCCAAACCATGGTGGCGGGTGAAACCGTGATTGCCCAGCTTGGCCAGTCTGACTGGCGCCGTGCGCGCGAGGAATGATGCCAGATCCCAGTCGCGAACCAACCCGCCGCCCCAGATCAGAACTGCCGCTGGTCCAACTGATCCCCAATATGCTGACGGTAGCGGCGCTGTGTTCCGGCCTGTCGGCCATTCGTTTCGCCATATCCGGGCAGTTTGGCATGGCGGCGGGGTTGATCGTGCTGGCGGCGGTGCTGGATGGTCTGGATGGGCGCATCGCGCGCCTGTTGAAAAGCGAAAGCGAGATTGGGGCCGAACTGGACAGCCTTGCCGATTTTGTCAGCTTTGGCGTGGCGCCCGGTTTCATCATGTATCTGTGGGCGCTGCATGATATGCCCCGCGCGGGCTGGATTGTGGCCTTGGTCTATATCGTCTGTTGTGTGCTGCGCCTTGCGCGGTTCAACATCATCAGCCGGGCAGCAGAACCAACGGATGGCGCGCATTTCCGTGGTGTGCCATCGCCTGCGGGGGCCTTGCTGGCCATGATGCCGTTGTTCTTTGTGTTCATGCAGGACCTGTCGCATGAACTGCCTGCACCCTTTGTGGCGGTGTGGATGCTGTTTGTGGGCTGGTTGATGATCGGCAAGTTTCCGACCCCTTCGTTCAAAAAGGCTACAATCTATACCGATCATGTGCATTATCTGGTTGTGGGCTTTGTGGCACTGGTCGCAGCCCTTGTGACATATCCTTGGGTGACTTTGTTTGTGCTGGACCTTGGCTATGGTCTGATGCTGCTTTTCACATGGCGACAACGCCGCAAGGTTTCAAAAGGCCCGGATTGATGCAGATTGATGCCATTCGCAAATCCTATGCCCGCTGGGCCCCGGTCTATGATCTGACATTTGGTCGCATTACGCATGCGGGGCGCATCCGGGCGTCACAGCAGGTCAATCGCATGGGTGGGTCGGTGCTGGAGGTGGGCGTGGGTACCGGCCTTGCCCTGCCGTTCTATGCGCCACGCATCGCGATTACCGGCATAGATGCAAGTGCTGAGATGCTGAAAATTGCGGCCAAGCGGGTGGTCGAGGGCAAACATGCCAATGTCATGGCCCTGCGTCAGATGGATGCGCGGACACTGGATTTCGCGGATGAAAGCTTTGACCATATCGCGGCGATGCACATCATGTCTGTGGTGCCAGAGCCGGAACGTGTTCTGGCCGAAATGGTACGGGTGTGCCGTGTCGGGGGGCATGTGATGATTGCCAATCACTTTGCGCGGGAAAAGGGGGCCTTGTCGCTGATGTCACGCCTTGCAGCACCATTGGCCAATATGCTGGGCTGGCATTCCGATTTCGATCAGGTGCGGGTGATGGGCGATGCGCGCCTGCGGCTGGAAGAGACTGCCGACTTGCCACCCTTTGGCATGATGACCTATCTGCGCTTTCGACGCATCGCCTAACAGGCTTGCCCCTCTGTGCTGCGCGCAATAGCGTTGCGCCAAACAGGGGGGACAATCATGAAACCAGTCAGATGGGGCGTTCTGGGGGCGGCGAACTTTGCGCTGCATTACATGGCACCGGCTATTCACGCGGCACGCGGTGCTGAATTCGCGGCGATTGCGACGTCTGATCCGGCCAAGGCGACCGGGTTTCAGGAGTTTTGCCCGGGTCTGCGTGTGCATGGCAGTTATGAGGCGTTGTTGGCCGACGCGGCGATTGATGCGGTCTACATACCACTACCCAACCACCTGCATGTCGACTGGACGCTAAAGGCGCTGGCAGCGGGCAAGCATGTGCTGTGCGAAAAGCCGATTGCGATGACGGCCAGCGAAATCGACCAGATTATCGTTGCGCGCGATAAGTCGGGCCTGCTGGCGGCCGAGGCATTTATGATCGTGCATCACCCGCAGTGGATCAGGGCGCGCGAACTGGTGCAATCGGGGGCCATTGGCACGGTCAGCCATGTGGATGCGGCGTTTTCCTATGACAACCACGATGCGCCGGGCAACATCCGCAACCGGCCCGAAACGGGTGGCGGCGGCATTCGGGATATTGGGGTTTATACCTATGGATCGGTGCGGTTTGTGACGGGGGCAGAGCCTGCGGATTTGCAGGCACGCATCCGGTTTGAAAATGGCGTGGATGTTTGGGCGCAGGTGACGGGCAGCATGGCGGGGCCGCATGGCGCGTTTACCTATTCCGCGATGACGTCGATGCGCCTGTTCACGCGGCAAGAGGTGGTGTTTCAGGGTGACAAGGGCATGATCCGCGTGGCGATGGGACCATTCAACGCCAATGTCTATGGCGAGGCGGCATTGGAGTTGCACCAGCCGGGCCTGTCCATCACGCGCGAACGCTGGCCCGCCGATAACCACTATGTGCTGCAGGTCGAGGCGTTTAGCCGGTCTGTGCGCGACGGCACCCCCTATGCCTGCCCGCTGGAGTTTTCGCGCGGCACGCAGGCGATGATCGACACGGTGTTCGCGGTGGGCACGTCTATCTGACATGGGCTGCGTGACCTTTCATCTGCCGGGGTCCGTGTTGCGTGACCCCGGCACGCTGATGAAACCGTTTTACGCTAAATTGACCGCGGGCCTGCCCGCGCGCGGCGTTGCCGTGCAGACGCTGGCGCGTGATTGGCTGTCCCTGGCCGCCACGGTTGATGCAACACCCGGTTTTCACATCGTGGATCATGGCGATATGCGCCATCCACGCGTGCTGAACACGGGCATCGCTTATCTCTATCCGTTCTGGCATTGCGACCCGCATGGCATTAGGGCGCTGTCGTCGATCGGCACGCAGGTGTTTGATCCATCGCAAACTGACCCCCGGTCCGCCAATGCTTTTGCCACGCATCTGCACCGCAGGCTGGTGGACAAGCGCCTGTCGCGTGGCACGCAAATCCGCGATGTGACCCAGATCCCTGCGGGCTGCATTGCCGTCTTTCTGCAATCGGACGCGCACCGAGGCTTGGCCGAGACGTGCCATCTGACCACCCGCCAGATGATTGCCGCCGTCATTGCGCGCGATGACCCCCGCCCGATCATCATCAAACCCCACCCAGCCGAGGCAGATACGCGGCTGTTGCGCCATCTGGCCCGCCTGCAGGCGCAAGATGCGCGGGTGCAGATCGTGCAGGCCAATATCCACGATATCCTGTCACAGGCGGCGGTGACCGTGACAATCAATTCCGCCACGGGGATCGAGGCGATGCTGCATCGCTGCCCTGTCGTGCTGTGCGGCAAGGCGGATTTTCACCACTGTGCGGTCACCGTGACAGATGCCGCGCAAGTGGATGCGGGGATTGCGCGGGCCACCACGCAGGACTGGCCCTTTGCTGCCTTTCTGACCTGGTATTTCAAACAGCACTGTCTGGATGCCGGGTCTGATACGTTGATCGATGACGCGATCACCCGCTTTGTCACCGCTGGTTTTGCCCTTTAATTGGGCGGCGATCGTCGTGGTGGTTCGCGGGTCGCTGAATTCTTGCGCAACCATAGCGTGCGTAAGCGCAATCTTGCCAGTTTTGCGCGCGGTGCGACGCGCCTGCCCGCCGATCACACGGAAACATTGCTGGTTGTCTTGGACATCGCACATTTCTGCGTCAGTTGATGAGGCCGGGAGGCGAAAATTGCAGGTCAAGGAACAGTCATGCCCCAGATCATAGCGCTCGCCGCCGGGTCCAGTGCCGCACAAGTGCAGGCTGCGATCAACGCAGCCCCCGCGCATGCAACCATTCGGCTGGCTGCAGGTGCGTTCAACTTTACCCAGACAGTAGTCGTCGACCGTAATGACATTACCATATCTGGTGCGGGTAAGGGGCTGACCGTTATCACCGCCGATGCGTCCTTGCACGGCGCACCTGCCATCCGTGTAGGTGCGCCGCTGTTTGCCGAAGATAAGTCTGATCCGGTGCGCATGGTCTTTGCCCCTGAAGGCGCGCGGCACATCACGCTGGCGCAAACGCCCACGTTGCGGGTGGGCGATACGATCTGGATGGAACAGGCCAATGAGCGCGCGCTGTTTGACAAGATTGGCGATACCCATTGGCGCGGTGAAACGCCCTTGCGCACCGCCCTCGCCGTGGTGACCGAGGTGCATGGCAAAACACTGGTGCTGGACCGCGCCTTGCCCTTCACCTTTCAATCTGCGGGCACTACGGTCGAAAAAATCCACATGGCGCGGAATGTGACCCTGTCGGATTTCACCCTGCGCGGTGATTATGGCGCGGCGAACCCCGCCGATTTCACCAACCGTCTGCCGCATGAGGATGGCGGTATGCTGCTGTTGGTCAACACCAGTGACAATGCCAGCATCCGCCATATCGCGCTGAAGAATGCCGCATCGAACGCCTTTGTCATCGCCAAATCCATCGACGCCGCGGTTGATGATCTGACCGTGCGCGGCGCCCATAACAAGGGCAGCGAAGGCAATGGCTATGGCGTGTGGATCCGGGATGTGTATGACAGCGATTTCCGCAATTTGTCTGTCTATGACACCCGGCATGCGGTGCTGTTTGCCTCTTACACCTCGGCTGTGGGCAATTCGGTGCATGTGCGTGACACCAACCGGGACATCAATTTTCATGGCGGGCTGGACCGTGACAATGTGGTCACGGTTGATAACTCGGTCCGTACCGGGCCCGATGTGCGCTATATGGGCGCTGTCAGCTATGTGAACCCCGGCACCAGTTTTGGCGCGCCAACAGACCCGGATGCCAATACGATTGTCTTTCGCAATGTCGTGGGCACGGTGCGCGGCGATCTGGTGCAGGCCGCATCCGGTGGGGCAAGGATCGTGACGCTGGGCGGGTCTGATACGATTATCGGGGGCAACGGCAGCGACAGTATCCGTGCGGGCACGGGGGATGATCTGATCTTTGCCTCGCGCGGGTCAGACCGCGTCAATGGTGGCGATGGTGCTGATACGTTCCGCATGGATATGTGGCGCAGCGAGGTACGTTTCACGGCAGAGCAGGGTGCACTGGTCGTCCACAGCGCGCTTGGCACCACGCATCTGGTGGATGTGGAGGGCATCATGCTGCATGACGACTGGTACCGCACGATTGATCTGTTGGCACAGGCGCAGATGGCCGTCTTTTCGGACATGGGAATATGATCGCATGATCGCCGACACCGGCTTGCCGATTCTGCTGCCTGCGGGCCGTTGGGCGTGGTGCGCTGTGCCAGGCGCGCCCAAGAACAGGGCAATGCGTGCAGAAAACGGCTTTCAATGCAGGCGCCTGGTCATGTTTGCGCAAAGATTTGCCGCATTCCCCCATGCTTTGCAGTGCGGTGTTTTTTCGGGCCGCGCAAAAGTGTTAATGTTGCACTGCGGGGGAATAACCAAGCTTGGGTATGGTGGGGCAATTGTGACCCAACCTATCCGCCACATCAGGAACAGCCGATGAATCGCCATGGCGGTGATCTACAGATTGTTGCGTTTGATACCAATCCCCTGTTGGCAGAGGGTGTCTGTGCCTTGCTGAACAATTTGGACGGGTTTTCTGCGCAGGCTGTTGTCATGGGCAGGCAGGGTGTTCTGAAATTGCCGCCGTCGGTCGTGCCTGACATCGTTTTGATTGACCCGTCGCAAATCAGCCAATCCCCTGCTGAAATTGCTGCTCAACTGCAAGATGTGGCGCGCGACGGGGCGTTGATCGGCTATTGCGCGGATGCCTCGGTCGATAGTGCGCGCAGCTTTCTGGCTGTGGGGTTTCGCGGGTTTTTGTCGAAGACGGCCAGCTTTGCCACCTTGCGTGCAGCCTTGGATGTGGTGGCAGCGGGGGGGGTGTATCTGGACGCGGCCTTTGCGCCCGCCCTGTTAGGCCAGGTCGCGCCGATATCTGCCCAAAATACAGGCAGTAAACCGCTGTCTGACCGTGAGTTTGTGGTGCTGAAATCAGTGGCACTGGGGATGAGCATGAAAGAGATCGGGTCGGCGATGGATCTGTCCTCCAAGACGGTTGAAACCTACAAGGCGCGGGCCAGCAGCAAGCTGAACCTGCAGGGCCGGCGCGAAATCGTTGACTTCGCAATCAAAAACGGCTGGGTGCAATCCGCCGTCTGACATTCCCTTTTTGTCACATCCTTCACCCTCACTCGGGGGCCATCTGCATTTGCTGCGATGCAGCGTAAAGAGGGATTCTCCTGACAGGATAATGCTGCCAAGATGACGTTAACACTCCGCTAACCCTTACACAACGT
Source organism: Rhodobacterales bacterium (assembly GCA_031385205.1). Lineage (GTDB taxonomy): Bacteria > Pseudomonadota > Alphaproteobacteria > Rhodobacterales > Rhodobacteraceae > JAAFHS01. The sequence goes on along the minus strand of JANNBG010000167.1, from coordinate 5,636 downwards.
ATGGTTCTTCCTGACTTTTCCCCACGTCAGCCGTGGCCCATGTTGCAGATGTATTGCTGCACTGCCGCATGCTTGCGGGTTCAACCAAAAGGGTATCGGGATCATCATGGCGCGCATTGCGGTCTTTGGAATTGGGTATGTCGGTGTTGTGTCAGCGGCATGTCTGGCGCGTGACGGGCATACGGTGGTGGCGGTGGATGTGGACCCGGGCAAGGTGGCTGCCATTAACGCAGGCCTGTCGCCTATTGTTGAAAATGGGTTGCCAGAGCTGATCGCACAAGTGGTGGCAGCGGGAAATCTGACCGCCACACTGGACGCACGGGCGGCGATCCTGAATACGGATGCCTCATTTGTGTGCGTTGGTACACCGTCGGCGGCGGATGGGTCGATCGGGCTGGATTACATCATACCGGTGTGTCAGGCGATTGGCGCGGCGGTGGCCGAAAAGGATGGTTTCCACGCTGTTATCCTGCGCTCCACCATCGTACCGGGCACGATGGAGGCGACCTGCATCCCCCTTCTAGAGGCGGCATCGGGCCTCGCGGCGGGCAAGGATTTCGGTGTTGGCTACTATCCGGAATTCCTGCGCGAAAGCACAGCCATTCAGGATTACGACGATCCGGGATTGATTGTCTTTGGTGCTATGGATGAGGCCACTGGCCAATTCCTGACCACCCTGAATGAAGGCCTGAGTTGTCCGATCAATCTGGTCGATCTGCGTACGGCAGAAATGGTGAAATACACCTCCAATTCATGGCGCGCTGTGAAGGTGACCTTTGCCAATGAAATCGGCAATATCGCCAAAGCCTGTGGTTTGGATGGTCAGCTGGTCATGCGCATTCTGTGTTCGGACCATAAAGTCTCGATGAGCCCCTATTTCATGCGCCCCGGTTTTGCCTTTGGCGGATCATGCCTGCCCAAAGATGTGCGGGCCCTGCGGTCCGTTGCGGCCAGCAAAGACGTGCCCTCGCCGCTATTGGATGCGGTGCTTGTCGCCAATGCAGAACAAATCAGCCGGGCAGAACGGATGATTGATGCATCGGGCATCAAACGCGTGGGCATGGTGGGGATCAGCTTCAAACCGGGAACGGATGATCTGCGGGAAAGCCCGCTGGCGGAACTGGCATCACGCCTGATCGACAAGGGGATCACAGTGTCGGTCTATGACCCGTTTGTGCATGAGGCTTATGCCAATGACATGAGCGCTGCCGGGCGCGGCAATGATTACAACATCGACCTGAAAAGCCGTCTTGTGCCACATATCGACACGCTGATTGCGGGGTCGGACATTGTGCTGATCGGCAACAAGTATGAAGAGACGATTGCCCCCTTGGCAGCCCTGATGGGGGCCCATCCGATGATTGATCTGACCCGCATCACGCCACAGGCGCGGTCAAATGGGGTTTATGAAGGGATCTGTTGGTAACGTCATGATGGGTCACGCAGCCTATATCGCCGTGATGGTGGCCCTGTGGGTCAGCGTGCCGCATGCGGCGCTGACCGATGTGTCACGCGGGCTGATCGTGGTGGGGGTGATCGGGGCGTGGCGGTACACATGGGCGGCGGTGAATTTTGCGCGCGCGATGATCTATCTGAAGCGGGCGTTTCCGCGGATGCGCGCACGGGCCGAGGCGGCCTATGCGGCGCGGCCCATCGCGGCGCATGGGTATTTCCTGACGACGAGTTACAAGATCGAGGTCGATACGACCACACGGGTCTACCGGTCAATCTTTCAGGAGGCGCAGGCGTCGGCGGGTGGGGCGACAATCGTGGCCTCGGTGGTTGATGCGGCGGATGCACGGCTGATCCGGCAGATTTTCGCGACGATGCCTTATGACATGAGCCGGGTTGCGCTGCTGATCGATCAGATCCCCGGCACCGGCAAACGCGATGCGCTGGCACGGTCGTTGCGGCTGATCGCACGGGCGGCACCCACACGGCATGATGTGGTGATCCTGGTAGATGGTGACAGTTGCGTGCCGACGGATATCGTGGCCCGAACGGCTCCGTTCTTTACCGACCCCCGCGTGGGCGCTTTGACGACGGATGAGGCGGTGGAAATCCGCGATCCGGGGCTGTTCCGTGATTGGTTCGCCCTGCGGTTCACCCAGCGGCAGGTGATGATGTCATCCATGGGCCTGTCGGGGCGGGTGCTGACACTGACCGGGCGGATGTCGGTGTTCCGGGCAGACCTGGCGACAGCGCCGGATTTCATCAATCTGGTGCAGAACGATTACATCGACCACTGGCGTCTGGGCCGGGTCAATTTCCTGACGGGTGATGATAAATCGACGTGGTTCTGGTTGCTGAAAGCTGGCTACCAGATGGCCTATCTGCCGGATGTGCAGTCCCTGTCGATGGAAACGCAACCCAAGCCCGGGTTTGTGGATAGTGCGGTCACCCTGATGATCCGCTGGTTTGGCAATATGCTGCGCACCAATGGCCGCGCGCTGGCGCTGTCGCCTAACCATGTGGGCTGGTTTGTGTGGTGGTCCATTCTGGACCAACGGCTGGGCATCTGGACAACGCTGGCCGGCCCGATCAGCGTGGTTTTGGGCGGCATTTTCATCTCGCCTTTGGTGATCCCGGTCTATGTGGCGTGGGTGTTGTTCACACGCTATGTGTTTTGCTGGCTGCTGTCAGCGGTGCGCGGGCGCGGGTTCCCGATCAGCTATCCATTCCTTTTGTATTTCGGGCAGATCGTGGGGGCGGCGGTCAAGAGTTTTGTGCTGTTCCGGTTGGACCGTCAACGCTGGACACGGCAATCCACCCCCGGTGCGGGGCGCCTGCTGGCGCTGAACTGGGGTGCGCGGGCCAGGGTCTGGTCATCTGCCTATATCCACACGCTTGCGCTGGGCTGGCTGACCTTTGCGGTCTGTCTGCTGGGCGGCATTCTTTGAACGATAGAGGGACTGCACCGATGGAAGATGACGCCCGCCGCCTGAACCTGACCCACGCTGAACGTGTGCAACCAAGGGCCACAGTGCCGCAGGGTCTGGGTGACCATCCGGTCATTCAGGTGCCATTCATGTTGGAAATCGACGGGCGCAGCTACCGGGGGCACGGGTTGTCACTGGTCATGGCCGAGATGGGCGGTCTGGTGGACCCGGCGCTGGACGGGCAGGGACGGCTGATCCATTTGTTGTTCGCGTTTGACGGGTTTCACATCGCTCTCAGCCTCGAAGGCGTGGTGCAGGCGGTTGACCGCGATGCGGGCCGTGCGACGGTGGTGTTTTCCGACCCCACCGGGCCGCATTTGCCGCAGCTGCGGCATATCCTGAATTCCTACATCGCGGGTGATCTGGTGACACTGGGCCAGACGCTGGGGGTGGCTGCCGCATCGCCCAAGGCGGCAGGGTCCAAGGTGGCGCTGCCTGCAACCCCGGTGGCCGTACTGCGCCGGGTCTGGGGCACGCTTGTCATGGGCGGCTTGACGGTGGCGTTGCTGGCATCGGTGGCGGCCATCGTGTTTGGGCGCGTCTATGCAACGCCGGTGGCGGCACCCGCGCAGGTGCGGGTGGATGGTACAACGCTGGGGGCCGTGGCGGCGGGGCAGATCGACTATATCAACCCTGCGGCACAGATGGGCGAGGTGGCGTTTTCGCTGCGCGCGACCAGCGGGCAGATGATGTCGATCACCATGCCCTGTGATTGCGTGGCCACGCTGGCCGGGCCGGGCGTGGGGGCCACGGTCCTGCCGGGCGCGCCCGTGTTGCAACTTGCACAGGCGGATGCAGGGCTGGTGCTGACGGGAACGGTGCCACGGGAAGAGCTGTTTGCGCTGGCGGCGGCAGACCATGTCATGGTGGCCTTTGCCGATGGCACGCGGCTGCGGGCCACGGTGGATGCGGCCAGTCTGGGGCAGAATGCCGGCTTGGCGGCCCCGGATGTGGCGTTCCGCCTGGTGCCGGAGACGGCCTTGGATGCGGCACGGCAAGGCCAACTGGCGGAACTGACGATCATGGCACCTGTGCCTGCAGTGTTGCAGCCGGTGCTGGGGCTGATCGAACGGATCAACGTGTTCTGATGACACATCAAGGAGACCAACCATGACCCGCATGATAACGCCCGTCGTCCTGTGTGGTGGCATGGGGTCGCGGTTGTGGCCGATGTCGCGGGTGGACCAGCCCAAGCAGTTTCAACCGGTCAGTGGGCGGGGCAGCCTGTCGTATTTTCAGACCACAATACAGCGTCACCGGGGTGTGGCGTTTCACGACCCGATCGTGGTGACAAATGCGCGGCAAGAGGCGCTGGTGGCGCGGCAAATGCAGGATTTGCAACTACAGGCGCGCATCATTGCGGAACCTGTGGGGCGCAATACGGGGCCTGCGGTGTTGGCAGCGGCACTGGCGGCGCTGGAGGATGACGCGGATGCCCAACTGCTGATCCTGCCATCGGACCACATGATCCGGGGCAATGTGAACGGCACAATCACACGCATGACGGCGGCGGCGGATGATGGGTTGATTGTGACCTTTGGCATCAAACCGACCTATCCGGAAACGGGTTTTGGCTATATCACCGATGGAGGGGGGTTCCGCAACTATCCGGGTCTGCACCGCGTGGCGCAGTTTGTGGAAAAGCCTGCCTATGATGTGGCCTTGCAACTGCTGTCGGGCGGCGTGTCCTATTGGGCATCGGGCATCAGCCTGTTTCGTGCCGACACGATTGTGGAGGAGTTTCGCAGGCTCGCCCCGGGGTGTCTGCAACAGGTGGCGCAGGCCGTGGCCAAGGGCACGCGGCGCAATGGCACGATCCTGCTTGAAGCTGCGGCTTTTGCGCAGGCGACCAATCAGCCGACGGAACGGCTGATCTTTGAACACACCGATATGATCGCACTGGCCCCTTTGCGGGATGTGCAATGGGATGATGTGGGTGCCTGGAACGCGGTGCATCAGATTTCTGATCCCGACGCATCCGGTAATGTGACCAGCGGCGATGTGCTGACACTGGATACGACCAATTCGCTGATCCGCAGTGATGGGCGGTTGGTGACGGTCATCGGCATGCACGACGTTGTGGTGGTGGAAACGGCGGATGCGGTGCTGGTGACCAACTGGAAATCGGCCCAAAAGGTCAAGCAGATGGTGGAACGTCTACAGGCGGATCAACGCGCGGAGGTGCGGTCGCACCGGGTTGTCGATACGCCCTGGGGGCAGGTGGAAACGCTGTCACAGGACGCGGGCTGTGACATGCGCATGCTGACGGTGCAGCCGGGGGCATCGTTGCAGATCAACGGCACGGGGGCGGGGCCCAGCGTGCTGACCGTGGTGTCTGGCACGGGCATTTGCACGGTGGGGGGGCAGCAGATTGCGATTGGGCGCGGCGATACGCTGCCGATCGATGCGGATTATGCGCTGCCCTTGGTGAACACCTCGGGGCAGGCCATGCGCCTGATGCAGATGATGTTTGCCACCCCGCATGACGTGGATGTGGTGGCTGATTTGGGGGCAAAGGCCGGATGATGCGGGCACGGATCATCCTTGCAGCGGTATTGCTGGCCCTTGCGGGGCAGGCTCAGGCTGATGTGGTGCCTTTGGTTGCGGTGGATCAGGTGCTGCTGGACCTGCCGCGTGCAGGTGCGTTGTCTGCACCTGATATGGCGGATGCTGCCCGATTGGCGGGGCAAAAGGTGG
>JANNBG010000063.1:0-2984 GCA_031385205.1 Rhodobacterales bacterium | reverse complement strand
TTTCAATCCGATATCGACGGCGGCATCACCGATTTCCGGCTGACCGGTGGCGGCACCAAATCCGATGGGTTCGTGCAGATCATGACCGACGTGATCGGCATCCCCGCGACCGTCACCCGCGAACGCGAATGCACGGCACTGGGGGCCGCGATCCTTGGCGCTTATGGTGCCGGCGCGTTTTCGAGCATCGACGAGGCGGTGGGTGCGATGGTGCACATTGAAGGCACGTTTGAGCCGAAAGCAAAGCTGCATGACTTGTATACCGAACAGCACGGCATCTATCGCGGTTTCTATGAGGCGATGGCAAAGTCGGGCCAATATGCTGCACTCAGCGATTTTTCACATAAATATCAATGATATAGGGAGGAACGACCATGCCGATACCCGGTATTCGCGGAATGGAACATGTGGGCATCACGGTGCCTGACATCAATCAGGCCTGCGATTTCTTTACCAACATCTTAGGGGCCGAAGTGCTGTTCACCGCCGCCACCGATTTCAAGGGCGAAGGCGATTGGATGCACGACCATCTGAACGTGCATCCGCGCGCCGAGATCAAGGAGTTCCGCTATGTCCGTCTTGGCAATGGCACCAACCTTGAGGTGTTTCAGTTCACCGCTCCAGATCAGAACACCGCTGGCCCGCTGAAAAACAGCGATATCGGTGGCCACCACATGGCGTTTTACGTTGATGACATGACCGCCGCGATTGCGTTCCTGAAAGTGAACCACGTCAAGGTTCTGGGCGAACCCACGTCCTATACCGATGGGCCGAACCTTGGCCTGACATGGTGCTATTTCATGGCCCCCTGGGGGTTGCAGTTGGAAATCGTCTCGGCCCCAACGGCCACCACCTTTGACAACGCCGCCAAAGCCGCCGGTCAGCGCCGCCTGTTCGACCCGTCGCGCCCTGCAGAAACCCTGATTTGACACCATGCCCGCCGGACCGTTCGGCGGGCACGCGAACCCAAAGGATTGACCCATGCCCCTCGTTTCCATGGCCCCGATGCTGCGCCACGCCCGCGCCAACCGCTACGGTATCGCCGCCTATAACATGATCGACTACAACTCTGCCCGCGCCGTCATCGACGGGGCCTCTGCCTTGGAGGCCCCGGTCATCGTGCAGGTGTCGGTCAAGACGGTGAAACACTGGGGCTACAAGGCCGTGGTCGGGTTCGTGCGGATGCTGGCCGACGATGCGCCAGTGCCCGTGGCCCTGCATCTGGACCATTGCACCGATATCGAGGTGATCAAGCGTTGCATCGACGCGGGCTGGACATCGGTGATGTTCGACGGATCGGCCTTGCCCTATGCCGAAAATCTGGCGAAATCGACGCAGATCTATGCGCTGACTCAAGCTGCGGGTGTGGGGCTAGAGGCGGAAATTGGGGCCATCGGCGGGGTCGAGGATGACAAGGTGGTCAATGATGACCAATCGCGTCTGGCAAACTTTGATGAATGCGTGGCCTTTGTGACGGACATGCCCGATCTTGCGGTCTTTGCCCCGGCCATCGGCACCGCACACGGGTTTTACAAAGGCGAGGCCAAGATCGCCTATGACCTGCTGGAACGGATCACCAAAGTCATCCCGATTCCCATTGCCCTGCATGGTGGCACCGGGCTGACCGATGACCAGTTTCACCGCTGCATTGCCCTTGGCTGCGGTAAGGTCAACATTTCGACCATGCACAAGCGGCTGTTCATCGACGGGTTCGTGAACCTGAAAGCCGAAAAACCAAAGCTGGAGGAGCCATTGCCGTTCATCAGCGCCCAACATGGCGCGATGCAGGCGGATGTGATGACCTGCATCACCACTTTTGGGTCAGCGGGTCGCGCTGCTGCGGCGCTGGCGGCATGAGGATGCAAGCGCTGATCTTTGATTGCGACGGGGTGCTGGTCGATACTGAACGCGACGGGCACCGCGTGGCGTTCAATCAGGCGTTCCGCGCGGCGGGGCTGTTGACGCAATGGTCGGTGGACCGCTATGGCGAATTGCTGTCCACCGGCGGCGGCAAAGAACGGATGCGGCGGCACTTTGATGAGACGGGCTGGCCAGATGGCGACCGGGACGCGCTGATCCTGCAGCTGCACCATGCCAAGACTGACCTGTTCATGCAGATCATCGATAGTGGTGCGTTGCCGCTGCGCCCCGGCGTGGCGCGGATGGTCGATGCGGCACTGGCGGCGGGGATGCAGGTTGCCGTCTGTTCTACCTCGAACGAACGCGCTGTCGGGGCTGTGGTGCGGGTGTTGCTGGGGTCCGAACGGGCCGCGCGTATCCGCATCTTTGCGGGCGACGCCGTGGCCAAAAAGAAACCCGATCCCGCGATCTATACGCTTGCCGCCACGACCCTGACCCTTGACCCTGCCGCCTGTGTGGTGATCGAAGACAGTCATATTGGGTTAAGCGCCGCCAAAGCTGCCGGAATGCACTGCATTGTCACCAAATCGGCCTATACGGCGGCGGAGGATTTCACCGGCGCTGACCGTATTGTCACCGATCTGGATGCAGGCATCGACCTGAGTCTTTGCAAATCCTTGATCTCACAGGAGAAAACCATGCCCTTGACCGTCATTGCCTCGCTCAAAGCCAAACCCGGGCAGGAAGCGGCGCTGTTTGCCGCGCTGAATGCGCTGGTCGGCCCAACGCGGGCTGAAAAAGGCTGCATCTTGTATGAAATGCACCGCAGCCACGAAAACCCCGGCTGGTTCATCTTTAACGAGCTGTGGGAAACCCGCCCGCTGTGGGATGCCCATATGGCCACACCGCATCTGACAGCGTTCAGCGCGAGACAGGATGCGCTGGTGGACACTTGGGAGTTGTTTTCAGGGGAGAAAGCCGCATGAAGATCACCTTTTACGCCCACGCAAGCTTCCGTCTGGAAGGTGACGGTTTGAGCGTGGTTACCGATCCGTTCACCCCTGCCATTTCGCATTTTGACCCGATCAATGAGCCCGCCGAACTCATCAGCACGATATCGGCGG
>JANNBG010000021.1:0-1992 GCA_031385205.1 Rhodobacterales bacterium | reverse complement strand
CTGATTGCGGGGCACAAGTCGGGGGCGATTGAAGGGATACTGGGCTATCCGGGGCGGGCGGCGCTGGTGCACCGGGATGATATGGTGGTGTGACGGACCAAATTCCTTCGAAGGAATTTGCAAAAGTTTTCGAAAACTTTTGGGCGCGACTGGCGGAAGGTTTCGCGGGGTGCAAGGTGGGAGCCTCCGGCGGAGATAGTTAAGAACAGAGGAAGGCGATGGATCAAACGACCACAGACCTGATGCGCGAGATTGGTGTGGCGGCGCGGGCGGCGGCGGCGGAGCTGGCCTTTGCCAGTGCGGAACGCAAGCATGCCGCACTGATCGGGGCGGCGGAGGCGGTGTGGCGCGCGCGCGATGCGATCATCGATGCGAATTGCGAAGACATTGTTTATGCAGAGGAAAAAGGGCTGTCTGCGGCCTTGATTGACCGTTTGACGCTGGACGCCGGGCGCATTCGGGGCATTGTTGATGGCTTGCGCATGGTGGCGGAACTGCCAGATCCGGTGGGCCGCGTGCTGGCCGCATGGGACAGGCCGAACGGGCTGCACATCAAACGCGTGGCGACACCTTTGGGCGTGGTGGGGGTGATCTACGAGTCGCGGCCCAATGTGACGGCGGATGCAGGCGCCCTGTGCCTGAAGGCGGGGAATGCGGTGATCTTGCGCGGTGGGTCGGATAGCATTCATTCCTCGACAGCCATTCATGGCTGCATGGTGCAGGGGCTGCTGCAGGCGGGGTTGCCTGCGGCGGCGATTCAGATGATCGCTGTGCCAGACCGGGCGATGGTGGGGGCGATGCTGCGGGCGACAGAGTGGATTGATGTGATCGTGCCAAGGGGCGGCAAGGGTTTGGTGGCTTTGGTGCAGGCCGAGGCGCGGGTGCCGGTGTTTGCGCATCTGGAGGGGATTTGCCACGTTTACGCCGACCGCGATGCCGATCTGGAAAAGGCGCGGCGGGTGGTTTTGAACGCCAAGACGCGGCGCACCGGGGTGTGCGGGGCGGCGGAGTGTCTGCTGATCGACTGGCAGTTTTATACCAAGCATGGGGCGGTGTTGGTTGAGGATTTGATCCGTGCGGGCGTGGAGGTGCGGACTGAGGGCGAGTTGCTGCGCGTGCCGGGCACGGTGCGGGCCAGCCCGGAGGATTTCGGGCATGAATTCCTCGATATGGTGATCGCGGCCAAGCTGGTGGATGGTGTCGATGAGGCCATCGCGCATATCCGGCGCTATGGCAGCAATCACACGGAAAGCATTCTGACCGAAAACGATGCCACAGCCGAACGGTTCATGCAGCGGCTGGATTCTGCGATTCTGATGCGCAATGCCAGCACGCAGTTCGCCGATGGTGGCGAGTTTGGCATGGGGGCGGAAATTGGCATCGCCACGGGCAAGATGCACGCGCGCGGGCCGGTGGGGGCGGAACAGTTGACCAGTTTCAAGTATCTGGTGACGGGCGACGGGACGATCAGACCATAAGGCGGATGGCGTCGGCCGACAGTTCCGTTGTCATGCGGCGTTCCTGGCGGCGCAACTCCTCTGGCACCAGGGCGAAATGGACTTGTGCGGGGGTCAGGCCTTGCGCATCGGCGGGGTTCAGCAGCACATCCCACAACGCGGTGTCGATCTTCAACTTGGGTGAGGTGGCCGTCATGACCCAACGGTCGTCATGCGCCACGGCAATGCGCCCGCCAAACGGCAGGGCCGATTCCATGCACATGACCAGCAGGAACAGCAGCTTCGCCTCGCGCCGCGCCACATCCGTGGGGCCGGCCCAATCAATCGTGATGCGCCCGCCGAGTGTGAGATCGGCCATGATGCCCGCGATTTCAGTGCGGGCCATGCGCTGGTCCTGGGACGCGATGCCAAAGGCCACACGAAAGAACCGGATACGGGCGGAGGCATTGGCGACGGAATCCGCGATCAAGGCCATTTCCGGCCCCTGCGCCGACCCGCCCATCATCAGCAGTTCAACCCCGTTGCCGATGGCGCC
>JANNBG010000013.1:0-1618 GCA_031385205.1 Rhodobacterales bacterium | reverse complement strand
TTGGTCATCGGCGATACGGTCGATGACCAAAATCTCGAAGAACACCACTATGCAACCCCGTGGATCATCACTGCATAATCTGCTGGCATCGCCCGCTCCAATCCGGCAACGTCCGCCAAAGCCAAAGGACGCCCGATGCTTCACGCCCCCACCCTCACCGGCGCTGCCCGCCCCGGCCTTTGCACAGATTGCGGCGTGTCCCGCCTCGGCGATGGCAAAGATTGCGGCAAAGCCTGCCAGTTCATCCACCCCGATTACGACACGCTGGAATCAAAAACCCACGGCCGCCAAACCATCCCCACCCAAGCTGAGGAACACTTCTTCGGCGTCACCCAAACCATGCTGCGCGCCCGCCTAACCCCGCCCGCAAAAGGCGCACAATGGACCGGCATCACCACCACCATTGCCGCGCGCCTACTGGAAACAGGTGCCGTCGACGCCGTCCTCACCGTCGCCCCCGACCCCGCCGACAAATGGAAACCCCTGCCAGTTATCATCACCGACCCCGCCGATATGGCCCAGGTCCGTGGAATGCGCATGGGCTACGCCCCCACCCTCGCCCTGCTGGAACCCGCCGCCGCCGCAGGCCATAAGCGCATCGCATTCATCGGCATCCCCTGCCAAGTCTACGCCCTGCGCGCCCTCGAATCCCAACTAGGCTTCGACCGCATCTACGTCATTGGCACACCCTGCTCTGACAACACAACCACAGAAAACTTCCACACCTTCCTGAACCTGCTCGACACCAAACCAGACAGCGTAAGCTACCTCGAATTCCGCGCCGATTTCAAAGTTGAACTCCGCTTCGACGATGGCCGCGCGACAAAACTAATCCCCTTCCTGCAACTCCCCATCAGCCAGCTGCCCGATGATTTCTTCCCCCTCACCTGCAAAACCTGCGTCGATTACACCAACCGCTTGGCCGACATCACGGTGGGCTACATGGGCGGCGACGGCGACCAATGGCTGATCGTGCGCAATCCCCGAGGCGCCGAACTCCTGTCCCTCATCGAACCCCACCTCACCACAAAACCCCTCACCGACAAAGGCAACCGCACCTCCGCAGTCAAAGGCTTCCTAGAAAACACCGCACGCGCCGCAGGCGGCATGCCGCGCCGCCGCATGCCCAACTGGCTGCGCCCCGTGGTCAGCTTCCTGCAACCCCGCATCGGCCCGCGCGGATTGGAATTCGCCCGCGCCCGAGTGGAGATGAAAGCAGTCGAAACCATCCTCCACCTCCGCCGCACCCACCCAGCGCGGGTGAAGAACATGGTGCCAAAGCATGTGTGGCGATTAGTGGAGCGGTATGGGCTGGTGCCGGAAAAGGATGAAACGCGGTGATCCGCGCATCTACCATGCACACCCGTAGGCCGGGGCCTGCCCCGGCATCTTCCACCTCGTAGGCCGGGCTTCAGCCCGGCACCCCCTCCAAACCCACAATCCCTACCCCCACAAACCTGCCCTCCCCCTCCCCCACGTGGGGAGGGATGGGGTGGCGGGCCGCCCACATCTCTGAACCACCCCCCTCCCCCAACCCCTCCCCACAAAGGGGGAGGGGAGGTGCCCCATGCCGACCCAATGTGACTACATCCCTACCAGAGGGACGCGCCCTTCCTCG
>JANNBG010000811.1:0-3721 GCA_031385205.1 Rhodobacterales bacterium | reverse complement strand
GTTTGTTCTGTCGACCGGATCGAGAGGACCCTGACGATGATTTCTGCCCTGAACACCCGCTTTGCCCGCCGCAGCCGCCGGATCGCCGCTGGCCTTGCCCGCGAAGATGGCAACGTCTCCACCCTTGCGCTTATCATGTTCGCCCTGATGGTGTCAGTTGGTGGTCTGGCCGTCGACTTGATGCGGTATGAAGAAATTCGAACTTCCCTGCAACAGTCGCTGGACCGCTGCACGCTTGCCGCTGCCAGCCTGACGCAGACAATGAACCCGACGTCCGTGTGCCGCGATTATGTGGCAAAAGCCGGACACCTTGACGATCTCACATCGGTGACCGTAACCGAAGGCATAAACTTCCGCGAGGTGACAGCAGATGCCACCTCCATCGAAAAGCCGTTTTTCGCGCACATGGTTGGGATCGACCAGTTCAACGTGCCCGCCGCATCGGTGGCCGAACAGCGTATTTCCGATATTGAAATCGCCATGGTGCTGGACATCTCGGGGTCCATGCAGCAGACGCCGTCGCGGATTACGAACCTGAAAATCGCGGCCAAGGAATTCGTGCAATCCGTGCTGGAAAACGATGCGGAACAGCGCACCTCGATTATGCTGGTCCCGTACAACGGTCAGGTCAACCTCGGCACGCTGTTGCGCGCCAAATACAATGTCACGCTGTCCAGTGCGACCGCTGGGGTGGATTGCGTGGATTTGCCGTCGACGGTTTACAGCAGCGTTCCCATGTCCCGCGTCACACCGATGCCCAACACGGCCAATGCCGATACGTATTCCGGCACCAACCAAGTTGCGGGCTTCGTGGCCTTGAATGATGCCGGCAACACCACGCCTGTTGCGGGCAACCGCTGGTGCCCACCTTCGACCACGAACATCGTGCGACTGCCCAACAACAACATCGCCACGTTGCAGTCGCAGATTGAAGGTTTGACAGCAGTGGGCGCAACGTCGATCAACGCGGGGATGAAATGGGGTTTGGCCTTGCTCGACCCATCCGCCCGCCCGATGTACAATGAATTCATCAGCGCAAGCAAAATTCCATCGGTGTTTTCGGGCCGCCCGTTCGACTATACGCCTGCCAATGATCCAAACCCGCAATCCATGAAGGTCGTCGTCTTGATGACGGATGGTGAACACTTTTCCGAAGAACGGGTGAACGACGCCTTCAAGACGGGCAACGCGGGCATCTGGAAGGCGACCAGCGACGGCAATTACTCCCGGTTTGAATCAACGCTTGTCAACAGCACCAACGCAACTTCGCTCTGCAACAGCCGCCCATTCTGGGTGCCCCACACAGGCACATGGCAGTCCCGTCCGTGGAATGGGACCGCGCCATCGAATTCCGCCTGCTACACCAACACAATCACCACCACGACCACAGGCATCACGCAGCAAACCTGGCCACAAATCTGGACGAACATGCGCCTTAGCTATGTCGCTTGGCAGTTCTACGCGCGCCCGCAGCCAGCTGCGTCGCAAGCGGCTACTTACACGGCACGGATGAATTTGTTCCGCGCCAAGACTGTAACGACAGACATGGATGCGCAACTGGCCACCATGTGTACTGCAGCGCGCGACAAAAACGTCATCGTGTTCGGCATTGCATTCGAAGCACCGACCCACGGCAAGGATACGATTCGCGCCTGCTCTACCGATACAGCGCACTTCTATGATGCGTCAGGTCTGGAAATCCGCACGGCCTTCCGTGCCATCGCGGCCCAGATCAGCCAGTTGAGGTTGACGCAATGATGCAGGTCATGAAACGCCTTTCTCGCGCCTTTCGGCGCGAGGAGGGCACTTCCACCGTTGAATTCGTGCTGTGTATCCCAGCCTTCATGATGATCTTCATGATGTCCTTCGAAAGTGGGATGTTCATGACCAAATCCGTGCTGCTGGACCGTGCCGTTGACCTGACCATCCGTGACCTGCGCCTTGGCCATATTATCAATCCCACCTCGGCCAAGTTGAAGGCGGCTATTTGCGATAAAACGGTCATCATCAGTGAATGTGTCACCTCGATCATGATCGAACTGGTGCCAATCAACCAGACGACCTGGGCCATGCCCGCCACCAGTGTCACCTGCATCGACCGTGACCAGGCGATTCAGCCCGCGGTGATAATGGATGTGGGGTCGGACAACGAAATCATGTTGGTGCGGGTCTGCATCCTTGTTGACTCGCTGTTCCCACGCGTCGGCCTGGGCAAAAAGCTCGTCAAGGGCAACCACGGTGAAATTGGTTTGATTGCTGTGTCGGCCTTTGTGAACGAACCGTCCTGAAGGATATAATGATGCGCGCCCTTCTGCACCCTTTCCGGCGATTTGCGCGTGACGAACGTGGCGCAATTCTGATGGAAACCATCATCATCCTGCCAATCCTCATCTGGGCGCTGCTGGCGATGGCGGCCTATTGGGATGCCTACCGCACCATCAACCGCCAGCAGAAGGCGGCCTATGCTGTGGCCGATGTGATCGCGCGGCAGCGCACGGTGACGACGACCTATGTGGATGCGATGGACAACATCGTGAACTATATGCTGGATGATGGGCAAACCGTGAAATTGCGCCTGACCAGCGTGGGCTGGGATGCAGGCACCAGCAAATTCACGGTAAAATGGTCGCGGTCGCCCGATGGCAAACTGCCCGCCTTGACCAACACCACATTGCAACCGCTGATTGGCAAAATCCCCGCCATGACGGCCTCCAGCACCATCGTGCTGTTGGAAACCGAATTGGCCTATAAACCTAACATCAATGTGGGGGTCAACAACTCCATGGGGGTGGCTGCACAGACATTCAAGCAGTTCATCGTCACGCGCCCACGGTTTTCAACCAGCGTCTGTCTGGGCAGCGGGTCCACCGCCATCTGCTGATCAGCGGTGGGTTGCACGCACCCGCCATCCCCGCCTATCTTACCCAGTATGCTGAGCTTGCCCCGCGCCTTGCTGTGCCTTGCCCTGACTGCCCCCGGCGGGTGTGCCACATTCCCGGAAATGGGTCGCGTGCCGTCGGCGCAGGCCGTGGCCCCCGCCCTGCTGCCCATGGACAGCCTGTTGGCGCAAGTTGGCACCCCACGCGCGACCGAAGCCACCGGCACAGCCCTTGCGGCCCGTGCCGCCCGCCTGCGCGCAAGGGCTGCCCTGATGCAGGCGCCTGTCATGGACCCCGCCACCCGCGCGCGCCTGCAGGCCGCGATTGCCGCAGGGCAGGCGTGACCCCGTTATTGCGATGCGCGCCACAACCCGCTAACAGAACGGCGTCCTGAACCCGGAGTCGCACATGCCCGCCTTGCCCCCCTTGCGTCTTGGCCTTGCAGGTTTGGGAACCGTGGGCATTGGCGTAGCCCAGATCGTGCAACGCCACGCAGGTCTGATCGCCGCCCGCGCAGGCCGCCCCATCACCATCACCGCCGTCTCTGCCCGTGACCGCACCAGGAACCGCGATGCCGACCTGTCCGGCTATGCGTGGGAAACTGATCCCGTCGCCTTGGCTGGTCGCGATGATGTGGATGTCTTCATCGAAGTCATGGGCGGCCACGACGGCCCCGCCAAACTGGCGACTGAGGCTGCCATTGCCGCAGGCAAAGATGTCGTCACCGCCAACAAGGCCTTGCTCGCCCACCACGGCCATGCCTTGGCACTCGCCGCCGAGGCAAAGGGCCTGTCCATCCGGTTCGTGGCCGCCGTGGCCGGGGGCATTCCCGTCATCAAAAC
>JANNBG010000798.1:0-1869 GCA_031385205.1 Rhodobacterales bacterium | reverse complement strand
CAATGATACCACCTCACCCACGCCCGTGGCCGAAATCGCGGTATCCGCCAGACCATCCGCCTGAATGACGCTGTCAATCGCCGTGAATTGCACATCCGGGTGCAGCAGAATGGCCCCGGAAATGCAACGTTCCAGCACCACCGATTGCCCCGCCCCCAACACCAACGCCCCAAGTATGCAATCCTCGATCCGCACAGACAGATCGTCCCCTGTCACGCTGACCCGCCCATTCACAAAGCGCAGCCCAGATATCAGCAGTGCCGCCCCATCCGCACAGGCCACGATCAGCGTGTTGCCCCCCAGATCAACCATCGGGCAGGCGCTCTCCACCGCCACCAGTTCCACAATCGCATCCGCCCGGCTTAGGGTCAGGGTGCCGGGTGCCGCCACAATGCCCGGTAACGTCGCCGCATCCACCCATGTACTGGCCGCAAAAGTCACCGGATTGGCAGATTGCAACGTGGGCACCTGCACCGCAGAACGTTCATGCCCGCCCACCGCATGCGCCCGGCCAAAGTGCCAGCGCACATGCACCGCCAAAACCCCCGCATAGGGTGCCGCCGTCGGCAGGATAAACCGCCCCCGGACTGGGTCGATCAGCAACTGGTTGGGCCGCGCCACATGCGACCACACCTCATTGCCACCCATTGGTGCGCGCGATGCCAGGTTGGCTGGCATCAAATCCCCGTGCAGCACCGCAAACGTGCCCGCCGCCGTGGTCACATGGATGTCAAAGGATTGCCCCACAAACCGCGCCGCATCATCCGCCAGCATTTGCCGCGTGATCGGGATCGGCACATCCGCCTCGGCCATCCGGCGGCTGATATCTAGGTCGGTCACCGCAGGGCGCTGGAACAGTGGCTGATCCGCCCGAAACGCGCTGAACCGGTATTGCCCTGATCCCACATGCGTCGGCGTCACCAGATGCCCAAGGCTTGCGCCCACCGCTGGGTTGCCCACCCCCGGATAGGCCGTGCCCAGCGGCATGGCGGCCAAACGGTACAGATGCAGCCCGATGTTCGGCAGGTTCCACCGCCCCATGCCCTGGTCGATCCGCCCCAGTTCCACTGACCGTGGCCCCACATCAAACGCCGTGCCCGTCCGCGCCACTGCAGACCGCGCGCGTAAATCCACCGTGCCGCCCGCCGCCATGCGCACCCGGCGCAGGCTTTGCGTTGTCGCCAGACTGTCCCAGTATTCCACCGCCACCACCGGCCAGCCCGTCGCCGCGCGCATCCCGTATTCCAGCGCCGCCAGCGTGCCTTTGCGTTTGCGCAGCGCCAGCGTCGTCGCCACCCAGGCCCGCGCCGCCGTCGCATCCCCGATGTCTTCCAGCGCCCGCACACCCGCCAGCGCCCCGATATAGGGGATCAGCCAGGCTTCGCAGGTTTCGATGAAGTGATCGTCATAGAGTTGCGCAATGTCCTCCGCCACGATCTGGCCTTCGCGCAGCATCACCGACAGCAGCGATCTTAACGGGCCATAGTCCGCCGCAGGCATTGGCGGCGCGGCGATACGCGCGCGTGCAGCCCCACCCTGGTCATGATCCCGTCTGCGATGCAGCGCGGGCAACAGAGCGAACAGATCATCCAGATCATAGGCCATCAAAAGATCTCCAACACGATGGGATCGGCTGATAACAGCAGGATTTCCGCCCCCGTCAGGCTGCCTTGCACGCCAGATCGCGGCACATCTGCCCGCAGCAGTGCATTGGCCGCAGCAGGCCCATCCGTGCGGTACAAAAGGTCCAGATCAACCGCCACAACGCCCACCACGCCTTGCAACAGCACAATGATGTCCGATGCCCGCACCGGCTGGCCAAGGTCACGGTTGGCAAAGGTAAAGGCACCACGCAGCGTGCTTTGTGCC
>JANNBG010000509.1:0-6426 GCA_031385205.1 Rhodobacterales bacterium | reverse complement strand
CTTGAAAACCTGATGACCTTTCCCTTTGTCGCCGCCGCCGTTGCCGATGACCGCCTGACACTGCACGGGCTGTGGAACGATACCGGCGAAGGGCGGCTGGAACAGTATGATGTCGAACGGGGCTTTGTGCAGGTATGACAGATATCCTCTCCCTCGCCGCCACCAACCTGCTGTCACCCATGATCCTGTGCTTTGCACTGGGCCTGTTTGCCGCCCTTGCGCGGTCTGAACTGACCGTGCCCGAGGCGGTGGCCAAGGGCATGTCCATCTACCTTCTGTTCGCCATCGGCTTCAAAGGTGGCGTTGCCGTCGCCAACCACGGCATTGACGCGCATCTGATTGCCGCCCTGCTGGGCGGTGTCGCCCTGTCATTCGCCCTGCCCTTCGTGGCCTTTGCTCTGTTGCGCGCCATGACCCGCCTGTCCACCCTGGACGCCGCCGCCGTCGCCGCGCATTACGGATCCATTTCCATTGTCACCTTCGTCACCGCCACATCCGTACTGACCAGTCGGGGCATTGACGCCGAAGGTTATATGGTCGCCGTTGCCGCCGCGATGGAGGCTCCCG
This sequence comes from Rhodobacterales bacterium, assembly GCA_031385205.1. GTDB lineage: Bacteria > Pseudomonadota > Alphaproteobacteria > Rhodobacterales > Rhodobacteraceae > JAAFHS01. The sequence goes on along the minus strand of JANNBG010000509.1, from coordinate 5,859 downwards.
CCATCATCTCTGCCCTCTGGCTTGCCACACGCTCCGGCAGTGGCAGCCGCATGGACGCCGACCTGTGGCGTGAAATCCTGCTCAACGGGTCCATCGTCCTGCTGGTCGGTGCGTTTGTCATCGGTCTTGTCACTGGCGCCGACGGTATGGCCAAGATCGAAAGCTTTATTGTCTCGCCCTTTCAAGGCGTCTTGTGCCTGTTCCTGCTCGACATGGGCCTTGTCGCCGGACGCGGCCTGCGCCAATCGCGCGGCGTGCTGGGGCTGGGGGCCGTCGCCTTTGGCCTTGTCATGCCGCTCATCGGGGCAAGTGCTGGCCTTGGCATGGCCCTCACCCTTGGCCTGTCCTCCGGCGGCATCGCCCTGCTGATGACCCTCGCCGCATCGGCCAGCTATATCGCCGTCCCCGCCGCCATGCGCGTCGCCTTGCCTGAGGCGAACCCGTCGATCTATCTGACCCTTTCGCTTGGCGTCACTTTCCCGTTCAACATCACCATCGGCATTCCCACCTATGTCGCCATAGCCCTTTCGTTCGGAGCCTGACCCATGCAAACCCATACCGCGAAACGCGTGGAAATCATCATCGAGGCCCCGATGGAAACCCGCCTGACCGATGCCTTGGTCAAGGCTGGCGTCACCGGCTTTACCGTGTTGCCCGTCTTGGGCGGATCAGGCCGGTCCGGCCAATGGACGCGTGAAGGCCAGATTGGCCGCGCGGGCATGGTCGCCGTCATCTGCCTGATTAAACCAGAACGCCTCGATGCCCTGCTGGACGCCGCGTTTGCCGTGGTTGAACGCCATATCGGCGTGGTCAGCGTGACGGATACTCAGGTTTTGCGGGCCGAACGGTTTTAGGTTCACGTCGCGGAAACCGGCGCTATACTCGCTTGAAAAAGGGGGGTTCCCATGCGCCGTTTCCTGACCATCCTTGTCGGCCTCATCCTGATCCTGACCGCCGTGGCCTATCTTTTGCCGCGCGAGGTGACCATCACCCGGCAAACCACCATCGCCGCCCCGCCCGCCAAAATCTTTCCGCTGGTGAATTCGCTGAAAGCCGCCAGCACATGGTCGCCATGGATGGCCAAGGATCCCGCCGTCAGCGTCACCTATGCCGGTGCCACAGCGGGCGTCGGTGCGCGCATGGCCTGGACATCGACCGTGCTGGGCGACGGCACGCAGGAAATCACTGCCAGCACAGTGGATACCGCCGTTGATTCCACCCTTACCTTCGGCGGCATGGCCCCCGCCATGGCCCGCTTTGCCCTGACCCCCGCAGGCGATGGCACACAGATCACTTGGTCCATCACATCAGACATGGGGCTAAACCCCATTGGCCGCTGGATGGGCCTTTTGATGCTCGACCGCTGGATCGGCCCTGATTTTGAGGCGGGCCTCGCCAACCTCAAATCCCTCGTCGAAACCGGATAGACAGACCCGACGAGGGAAGCGATTTTTGCCAGAAAAATCGGGCGCTATTGCAAAACCTGCCCCTCAGGCCAGCTGATCGTATGCGACAGCTTCACCGCCTTCGTCTCACCCGCCGCAATCGGGAAATCCCAGGCCAGAATACCGCGCGCGCCATCCACATCCACCACCGTCGGTGCCGGTTCCGCCACATAGGTGATCTCAAGATCGGTCTGTTCCGAATAGGGCACAAGGTCCATCAGGCGCACATCCCAGGCCCGGTCTGTCAGGTTTTCCACCTCCAGCACCGCCACCTCCTCAATCTGCCGTGATGTCGTGATGATCCCCGTATCGCCTTCCGCCCGCGTCGGCATGTCGCGCTTCAACCGCAACCCATCAATCGCGCCAAAGGCCACATCCGTATCCTCGCCCGGCTGAATGGCCGGCAGGCTGGTCATCCCGATCATCGCCCCATCGCGGTACAGCGTCGCCTGCCCCGGCAGCAGCACCTCGGTGCCAGAATTGGTCACCTTCGCCATCAGGAACGCCGTCGCATCGGCACGCGGAATGGCCCGCGCCGTCAGGTCTGGCGTCAGGGTGACAGCATCCAATGACAGGCGCAGGTCGGTGACACCCGATGCAATATCGGCGGCTCCTGAGTATGTGTAAACGACTGTTTCGCCTTGCATTGCCGCTTGGCCAACAAAATCCTTCATCGGTGCCGCCGTCACCACAGGCTCTGCCTCGGTCGCAAAGGCCACCGCCCCGCCATCCGCCCGCTGACGCAGTAAGTCCTCTGGGTTCAACTCCGGATCAATCCGCCGATATTCCGGGTACAACTCCGACGGCACCGATTGTGCGTTCAGATCGGCGGTGGACAGTGTCAGCGCCACCCCCGCCCAATCCTCACCCGTGTTCTGCGCCACCAGAACCCCCCGATCCACCACCAACGCAGGTTCAGCCCCCTGCGTCAGCCGCAAGTCATACACCGGCTGCCAGCTTGCCTCCTCGATGAATTGCGTCACCACCACCTGCCCCGCCCCATCCCCCGCCGTCACCACCTTTACATCCAACCCCAGTGCCGTGGTGTCTTGCGCCATTCGCGCATCCATCGCCGCATGCAGCTTTGCCAATTCCTCCTCCAGCACCATCCGTGCCGCCGCAGCCTCCACCAACTCCCCCCGTGCTGTCAGCGCATCTTTCCCTGCCGCCTGCACCTCTTCCCCCACCATCCTCGCGATATCCCGCAGTGTCGCCACCGATGCCGCATCCACCACCGGCTCAGCCTTCATCTTCTGCAGAAACGCTGCCCGCGCCATCGCCGCATCGATCCGCGTCTGGATCGCCGCCATCCCTGCATCCTCCGTGCGCAACGCTGCCTCGAGCCGTTTCACCTCCGCTTTCGCCGCATCCTCAGCCGCCGTCGTCGCCTTGGACGGCAACCCCGTATCGCGCAGCGCATAAGACCCCAATTGCACCCCATCCCCCGGCGCAATCCGCAACGCCTCGGCATAGGTCGCCGCTGGCAGATCCGTTATCAGCAAATCATGCGTGCCCGCAGGGGCCGTGAAATCCACCACCCGCGTGATTTGCGCCCCATAAGGGTACAGCGTCACCGCCGTGATATGGCTGACAGCGTCAATCTGGTCGGCAAAGGCGCTGGCGGGAATGAAGGCAGTCAGCAAAAGAAGTCGGCGCATGATTGGTCCTTTCTGGATTTACGTCAAACTTGAGGCAGCCGGGGTCGCAACACAAGGCGCGCATCCCTGACCATTGCAAGCTATGACGCAAGCCTTCGGTCAATCCTTGGCATTGCCCACAATTTTCTCACCCTGCAGCCCACGCCAAGATTCTTGTATGGCCCCGCAGTTTATCATGCCAGCATGCGCCGAAACCTAATCGGAGGATTCCATGCGCCTGCTCACCCTCGGCTTTTGCCTGCTGTCCACCACCGCCTATGCCGCAGACCCTGCCACCTGTGCCGCTGTGCGCATGGCCGATCTGGGCTGGACAGATATTGCCCTGACCAACACCACGGCAGAACTGATCCTCGATGCGCTGGGCTATGATGCCAGCCAAACCCTGCTTGGCCTCGACGTCACCTATACCGCGCTGAAGGAAGGCCAGATGGACGTCTTCCTCGGTAACTGGCGCACGATCCAGGATGTGCAATATGGCCCGTTCTTTACCGAAGGCGCCGTGGAGGATCTGGGCATCAACCTTGAGGGCGCGAAATACACGCTGGTTGTGCCCAACTATGTCGCCGAAAAGGGCGTCGCCTCCTTTGACGATCTGGCCAAATTCGCCGACGCTTTCGACCGCAAGATTTACGCCATTGAACCCGGCAGCAATCAGCCCCTGCTGGATATGGTCGCGGCCAACGCGCATGGCTTGGGTGATTGGAAAATCGTGGAGACGTCAGAGGCTGGCATGCTGTCGCAGGTCGAACGTACCTATCCCGGTCAGGGCTTTATCGCCTTTCTCGGCTGGGCCCCGCATCCGATGAACCTGAACTATGCCCTGACCTATCTGTCCGGTGGCGATGCCGAATTCGGCCCTGATTTTGGCGGGTCCACCGTGCATACCATTAGCCGCAAGGGATATGCTGCCGCATGCCCCAATGTGGCCAAACTCTTCGCCAATCTGCGCTTTGAACTGGCCTATGAAAACGCTGGCATGCAAAAGATCATGGGCGATGGCATGGCGGCCACGGATGCCGCCAAGGCGATGGTGGCGGCTGATCCCACCGTGCTGGACCGCTGGCTTGATGGCGTGACCACGCTGTCGGGCGATCAAGCCTTGCCCGTGGTCAAGGCGGCAATGGGCCTGTGATGCGGGCCGCCTTGCTGCGCGGCGCGGGTGCAGCACTGCAGATTGCAGAGGTGCCAATACCCGTGCCCGGCGCTGGCGAGATGCTGGTCAAACTGCAGGCGAGCGGCGTGTGCCACACCGATGTGCATGTCTGGCAGGGTGGCTTGCGCGCGCCTGTGCCACCTGATCCGTTCATTCTGGGCCATGAAGGCGTGGGCGTTGTGGTGGCGCTGGGTGCGGATGTGGCGGATTGGGCGGTGGGTGACCGGGCCGGGGCTGGATGGCTGCACGATACCTGCGGGGTTTGCGATGAATGCACCTCGGGGCATGAAAGTTTCTGCCAAAACCAGCGGGCACATGGCTTTCATGTGCCCGGCACATTCGCCGAATATGTCGTGGTCAAGGCCGCCTTTGCCGTGCGTTTGCCGGGTGGGCCCGCCCATGACCTCGCCCCCCTGATGTGCGCGGGCGTGACAGCTTTTGGCGCGCTGGAACGGGCATCCGTGGTGGCGGGCGAGACCTGTGCGATTTTCGGCTGTGGCGGCCTTGGCCTTTATGCCGTGCAACTCGCCGCGCGCATGGGCGCGCATGTCGTGGCTGTGGACCCGGACCCTGTCAAACGCGCAGCAGCCATGGCCATGGGTGCGGCTATGGCAGCAGCGCCGGATGAGGCCATTCCCTTCGCCCATGCCTGCATCAACTTTGCCCCCACACCCGCCACATGGGCCCCCATGCTGGCCGCCATTCGCCCGCGTGGGCGGATCGTGGCGGCGGCGATGGTGGCAGACCCGGTGCCGCTGGATCAGGAATGGCTGACGGGGACGGGTGTCACCATCACAGGCACCAGCGTGGGCACACGCGCGCAAATGGCGCGGCTGATGGATTTGCATGTGGCAACGCCGCTGGCGGGGCAGGTGACAGAAATCGAATTACAGGACGTCACGATGGCGCTGACCATGCTGCATCAGGGCCGCGCACCGGGGCGGTTCTGCATCCGGTTCTGATCGGCGTTAACGGCACATTTACCACTGACAGGGCAGGGTAAGGGCATGAATGATGCCCGATTCCAGTTGGACCTGCCCGAACCGCTGCTCCGCGCTGTGCGCGATGTGGCCATCATGCGCGACCAGTCAATTGGCCAAGTGATGCGCGCTGCACTCGATGCCGAGGTGAAACGTGCGGTGAAACCCGCGAAGGCAGCCCTGCGGGCGGATGAGCAGCATTTGGCAATCTGCCGCGCCAAATTCGCCGCCGATTTCGCCTATGCCACCGGCTGGGGTGACCTCATGCGCCGGTTGTTCCACAAAGGTGCCGCCTTGCGTGAGGCGGGCGGGGGCTTGGCCATCTACAGCACCAAAACCGGCCAGCGCATCTGCAAAGCCTCCGATGTCGGGGCCAGCATGTCCACCCTCGCCCGCCGCTTCAAAGCCCCGTTTCCGGGTGATTTTTCGGGCTTTCCGCATATCCACACGCGCACCACGCGTGATGATGAGACGGAAGTGATTGAATAAGGCGGCTCTTCCGCCCTGTCGGGCGACATCGCAATTTTCGGGATGATCCTGACCGGACCATCCCTGAAACATCACCCCTTTTTCAACACCCTGTTCCCCAGCACTTCCGCGATCTGCACCGCGTTCAGCGCCGC
>JANNBG010000723.1:0-16839 GCA_031385205.1 Rhodobacterales bacterium | reverse complement strand
CGTGATGGACGAGATGGGCAAGGCGATGATGGGCACGGGCGAGGCGACGGGTGACAATCGCGCGGTTGAGGCGGCCGAAAAAGCCATCGCCAACCCGCTGCTGGACGAGATCAGCCTGAACGGGGCCAAGGGCGTGCTTATCAACATCACCGGCGGCCATGACCTGACGCTGTTTGAATTGGACGAGGCGGCGAATATCATCCGCGAAAAGGTTGATCCGGATGCGAATATCATCGTGGGGTCCACTTTGGATCTGAATATGGAAGGGGCGATCCGTGTGTCGGTTGTGGCCACGGGTATTGATGTGACGCTGGCACGGGCGGAAGTACCGATTCAGCGCCGCCCGATGGCACAGCCTTTGCCGCAGTTGGCAGCAAGCCCCGCACCGCGCGTGATGCCGCCCTTGGCCATGACACCTGCCCAGCAGGTTGTGGCAACGCCGGTCTATGCGCCTGCGCCGCAACCCGCGCCGGAACCGGTTGCCAGCTATGATGATCAACCGCAGGATCTGTTTGATAACGTTGCAGAAGACTATGCTGCAACAGATGATCTGCCGCCGCCCGCATATCGCCCGCAGCCGCAAATGCAGCAGCCCGCCGCGCGCCCGATGCCTGCACCTTTGGACAATGACGCGTCCGAATTTGTGGCACCGCGTCCACGCCCGGCTGGCACACCGTCACCCGAGGCCATGGCCCGGCTAAAGGCCGCCGCTGCGCGCGTACCGCCAACACCGGCCCCGCGCATGTCGGCCCCACCGCCACAGGCCCCGCGCCCGGCGGAAAAGTCGCGCTTTGGCATCGGGTCGCTTATCAACCGCATGGCAGGCCATCTGGAACCGCAAACCGAACGCCCGGCTGCACGGCCGCAACCGCAGGTCACCAGCTATGACGATGAACCCGAAGCGCATGCCGATCAGGAGCGCATCGAAATTCCCGCTTTCCTGCGCCGTCAGGCCAACTGACATAAAGGGTGTCACAGACACCACCGGAAAGGCCCGCCATTGGCGGGCTTTTTCATGCGAAATCAATGGCTTCGCACTGCGGCATAGCCTGTTACATACGGTCATAAAGAGTGAGTTGGATTCGTCACCCCGCGCGACTAATTAAACATCGAAGTAAATGAGTAAGAGGCGACTTGTGCAAAGCACGCTGAAATCTGCGGTGACGTTCACGGGCAAGGGCCTGCACATGGGGAAACCTGTCCGCATGACGCTGCGCCCGGCCTCGGCTGATTACGGCATCTGGTTTCGCCGCACGGATATTAACGACGGCGATGCCATGGTGCCCGCGCGCTGGGATGCTGTGACGCCATCGCGCCTGTGCACGGTGATCGAAAATGCTGCAGGCGTGTCGGTTTCCACCATTGAACACATCATGGCGGCGCTGTCGGGCTGTGGCATTCACAACGTGCTGATCGAAATTGATGGGCCGGAAGTGCCGATTCTCGATGGGTCTGCCGTGCCGTTTGTGCAGGGTCTGCTGGCGCGCGGTTTGCGGCAACAATCCGCGCCGGTGCGGGCGGTGCGGGTGTTGAAGACGGTTGAAGTGCAGGATGGGGCGGCGATGGCCCGGTTGGAACCCGCCGATATGCTGGAAATTAACTTTCAGATCGACTTTGCCGATGCGGCCATCGGGTCGCAGGCCAAACATCTGAGCCTGGCCAACGGTGCGTTCGTGCGCGAATTGTGCGACAGCCGCACATTCTGCCGCCAGTCCGATGTCGATGACATGCGCGCCCGTGGTCTTGCCCTTGGTGGCACGCTGGATAATGCCGTGGTTTTTGACGGGGACCGCGTGGTCAGCCCCGGTGGTTTGCGCCACGCGGATGAACCCGTGCGGCATAAGATGCTGGACGCCTTGGGTGATCTGGCCTTGGCTGGTGGCCCAGTGCTGGGGCGCTATTCCGGCCACCGCGCGGGGCACGCGCTGACCAACCGGTTGCTGCATGCGTTGTTTGCCGACCCTGCAGCCTATGCGTGGGTCGATTGCGGGCCAAGCATGGGGACCAAGCTGCCGGGCGTGGGTGTCATCCGCAGTGATATCCCATTGGTCGCGTAATGCCGTAAGTGGGTTTTGCGCCCCGGATTTTTCTGTGCTAGGAACGGCCAAAGGCGGAGGTTCAAACCGCAGCAGGGATGAGGTCAAGGCACAGATGGCAGGCGGTTTGTCAGGCACGCGGGCTGCAAGTGTGGCGCTGTTGATGGTTTTGGCGGCCTGCGCAAAGGCACCTTCGGAACCATCGCTCGAGTCCTTTACCGCCGAAGATATCTATAAAAAGGGCGAGCTGGAGCTGGAGGCGAACGCCAAGCCCGATCAGGCGATCCGCTATTTCCAAGAGGTGGAACGGCTTTATCCCTATACGCAGTTCGCAAAACGCGCGTTGATCATGCAGGCGTTCAGCTTTCACAAGGCTAAACAGTATGAAGAGGCGCGGGCGGCGGCACAGCGGTTTCTGGATTTTTATCCGGGTGATGAAGACGCGGCCTATGCGCAATACCTGATGGCGCTGTCTTATTACGACCAGATTGACGAAGTGGGCCGCGATCAGGGCCTGACGTTCCAGGCGTTGCAGGCGCTGCGTCTGGTGATCGAACAATACCCCGACAGCGAATATGCAGATTCGGCGGTGTTGAAGTTTGATCTGGCGTTTGACCATCTGGCCGCCAAGGAAATGGAAATCGGGCGGTATTACCTGAAGCGCGGCGACTATTCGGCGGCGATCAACCGGTTCCGCGTGGTGGTGCAGGATTATCAGACGACCACGCATACGGCCGAGGCTTTGCACCGGTTGGTGGAATGCTATCTGGCACTGGGCCTGACGGACGAGGCGCAGACGGCGGGGGCGATTCTTGGCTATAACTATCAGTCGAGCCCATTCTATGATGACAGCTACAGGCTGCTGACAGGGCAGGGGTTGAGCCTGGAGGCAAAGGGGACAAGCTGGTTGGCGACGATTTACCGGCAGGTCATCAAGGGCGAATGGTTGTGATTGTTGGTGGGTTTGCACCCACCATACGGGATTGATCCATGCTCCGCGCTTTGGAAATCCGCGATGTTTTGATCATCGACCGGCTGGATCTGGCGTTTCAGCCGGGTCTGAATGTCTTGACCGGCGAGACGGGTGCGGGAAAATCCATCCTTTTGGATGCCTTGGGGTTCGTTCTGGGCTGGCGCGGCCGGGCGGAACTGGTGCGCATGGGGGCAGCGCAGGGTGAGGTGACGGCGGTGTTTGATCTGCCCGTGGGCCATGCCGCACGCGCTGTTTTGGCGGATGCAGGGATCATGGCCGAGGATGACCTGATCCTGCGGCGGGTGAATATGGCGGATGGGCGCAAGACGGCGTGGGTGAATGACCGGCGTGTGTCGGGCGAGGTGCTGCGCGATCTGTCGGATACGCTGGTGGAACTGCACGGGCAACATGATGACCGGGGGTTGTTGAACCCGCGCGGGCATCGGGCATTGCTGGATGTGTTTGCGGGCATTGATGTGGGGCCGTTGCGTCTGGCGTGGCGGGTTTGGGCGGATGCGCGTGGGGCCTTGGCTGCGGCAGAAGCGGGGATTGCAGCGGCGCAGGTGCAGGAAGATTATCTGCGGCATGCGGTGGCGGAACTGGACAAGCTTGCCCCGCTTGCGGGTGAGGAGGCTGTTTTGGATGCGCGCCGCCGTCTGATGCAAGGGGCGGAGCGGATCAGGGCGGATATCGCGCGGGCGCATGCGGCGTTGGGTGAGGGCGGGGCCGAAGGGCAGATGCGTGATGCGGCGCGCTGGCTGGAAGGGGTGGCGTCCAGTGCTGAGGGGAAATTGGAGGGCGCGCTGGCGGCGCTGGGGCGCAGCGTTCTGGAACTGTCAGACGCGCAGGCGGGGGTGGAGCGATGTCTGGATGCCTTGGATTTCAACCCGTTAGAGCTGGAAGCGGCAGAGGAACGGTTGTTTGCGATAAGGGCCATGGCGCGCAAGCACGGAGTTTTGGCGGATGATCTGGGTGGGTTTGCGGAAGGCTTGCGGGGGCGTTTGAAGGCGCTGGATGGTGGCGTGGCAGGCATCGCGGCGTTGCAAAAGGCAGTGGATGTCACTGCCCGTGGATATGTGGACGCGGCGGCTGCAGTGACGCAGATGCGGCGGGTGGCGGCCAAGCGGCTGGATGCGGCGATGGCGGCGGAATTGGCACCGTTAAAGATGGAGCGCGCTGTTTTTGCAACGGACATCACAGGTGCCGAGGCGGGACCGGAGGGGGTGGATACGGTGACCTTTACCGTGGCCACCAACCCCGGCGCGCCTGCGGGGGCGTTGAACAAGATTGCATCGGGTGGGGAATTGTCGCGGTTTCTGCTGGCGTTGAAGGTGTGTCTGACGGGCGATACGCCGGGGATCACGCTGATATTCGATGAGATTGACCGGGGCGTTGGCGGGGCGACTGCGGATGCCGTCGGGCGCAGGTTGGCGGCATTGGCGGAAGGGGCGCAGGTGCTGGTCGTGACACATTCACCGCAAGTGGCGGCATTGGGCGCGCATCACTGGCGGGTGGAAAAGCATGTGGTGGCGGAGGTGACACTATCGACGGTGACGCCCTTGGGTCGCGATGCACGGGTGGAGGAAATCGCGCGGATGCTGGCCGGGGATACGGTGACGGCGGCGGCAAGGGAAGCAGCGCGCGTATTGTTGGCGGGCTGATGGGCAGAATTGCCCATCCTACCTGACCTTTGCCGGGTAGGATGGGCAATGTGCCCATTACACCGCCTGAGCCATGAACCCCGTCAAATCACCATAGCCCGTAAACCTGCGTTCATAAGCCAATCCCAGCCGCCCAGCACAGTCTTGCGCTTTCGCATCCAAGGCCGGATCATTGGTCTGCGCCTGATAGACCAGTTTCGTGTAGTGCTGGAAATACATGTCGCGCAGTTCCGGGTGCCGATCCAGCCCCATGGGTCGCCAGACGAAGGCATCAAACTGTCGCACCAGAAAATCCGTGAGATAGAACGCTGTGAATTCCGTATCAGCATGGGCCGCGAATACATCGTTACCTTCAAAAAACGAATAACAATGGGGCCCTTGGATCATCTGCACCCCCAGTTCCTTGCACTTTTCGAACAATAGCCCACCTGTGCCACAGTCAGCATACAGCACATAGATCGCCGCATAGGCGGCCCGGTGTTCGGCCACAGCCGCCGCCACTGCCGGGATGATCTTTTCGGGATAAAGGTGCAGTTTGGCGGGCAGGCATTGCAGATCGAGGTGATCCCAACCGTTGGTTGCCTTGATCGCCAACACCTCATGCGCCAAGGCACCGCAGGCGATCAGCAGCACACGGCCAGATTGCGTGGCAGGCAGGCCCTGTTCTGTCAGCAGGTCGTCAAAGCCTAGCGCCATTGCCTCAGGCCAAGGATGAGGCTGCCAGCAAGTGCGGCAAAACCAAGGGCCACAAGGGGCAGTTGTGCCCAAGTGGCCAGTGCGATGGTGGCCCCACCCGCCGATATGACGGCGGCGAGCATGGCAAGAAAGTAGGGAAGGGGCATGGCAGAACTCCTTATGCCTCTAACATGGGCCGCAATCGGACTATTTCCAAGCCCCCAATTCGGGTGGGCTGATTTACGCCCTCAGCTGATTGTGCTTGCGCGCGACCCATGCTTTGGCGGTTTCCACCGCGACGGCGGCATCGCGGCAATAGGCGTCGGCCCCGAAGGCACGGCCGAATTCTTCGTTCAGCGGCGCGCCGCCGACCAGCACAATGTAATCATCGCGCATGCCCTTTTCCTTCAGCGTATCGATCACGACCTTCATGTAGGGCATCGTGGTGGTCAGCAGGGCGGACATGCCGAGGATATCGGGTTGGTCTTCCTCCAGCGCTGCCAGATACTTTTCGACCGAATTGTTGATGCCCAGATCGCGCACCTCGAACCCGGCACCTTCCATCATCATGGCGACAAGGTTCTTGCCGATGTCGTGGATATCGCCCTTCACCGTGCCGATGACCATTTTGCCCATGCGCGGAGCACCGGTTTCGACGAGCAGGGGTTTCAGGATGAACATGCCGCCCTTCATGGCGTTGGCGGCAAGCAGCACTTCGGGCACAAACAGGATGCCATCGCGAAAGTCGGCGCCGACGATGGTCATGCCGGCAACCAGCGCCTTGGTCAGCACATCATAGGGGGTCCAGCCGCGCGCGATCAGGATGTTGACCGCCTCTTCAATCTCTTCCTTCAAGCCGTCGTAAAGGTCGTCGTGCATTTGCAGGACGAGTTCGTCGTCGGACAGTTCGGACAGGATGATGTCGTCGTCGGCCATGGGGGCACCTTTATGCGTTTGATTGTGCATGCAGGATATTATCCACAGGCACTTTTCGCTTTGCGACATGCCCGGAATGAAAGGCGACGGCAAGGGGGGAATTGCTGGTATTTGTTCTTGTTGTGTTCTAGTTTGAGGGATGGATGACCGTGACCCTTCCCTTTTGCCCGGCCACCGCCTGCGCGCGCGGGGGGCAGGCAGCAATGCGGCGGGGCGGTTTGAAGGGAGATCGGTCGAGGCAGCGTTTGACGGCTGGGACACGACGGAGGAGGCGCGGTTGCTGCGCACAGAGGTGCGGATGGAGCGGCCCCGGTCGGCCATCACATGGCAGCGGTCACCGGATTTGCCGTTTGACCGGTCTGTGAACCCGTATCGGGGGTGCGAGCATGGCTGTGTGTATTGCTTTGCGCGGCCCAGCCATGCGTATCTGAACCTGTCACCGGGGTTGGACTTCGAGACGCGGCTGGTGGCGCGACCGGGGATAGCGGAGGTTTTGGCGCAGGAACTGCGCAAGCCGGGGTATGTGGTGGCACCAATGGCTTTGGGCACGAACACGGACCCCTATCAGCCGATCGAGGCGGAACATGGTCTGATGCGGGCGGTGTTGCAGGTGTTGGCGGATTTCGGGCACCCGGTGTTTGTAACAACGCGGGGCGCGCTGGTGGAGCGGGACATTGACATTTTGGGGCCGATGGCGGGGCGGGGGTTGGCGGCGGTGGCGGTGTCTTTGACGACATTGGATGCGGGATTGGCGCGGGTGATGGAGCCGCGGGCACCGTCACCTGCGCGGCGGTTGGGGATGATACGGGCATTATCGCAGGCAGGGATTCCGGTGCGGGTGCAGATATCACCGCTGATCCCGGCGCTGACGGACCATGAATTGGAGGCGGTGATGGCAGCAGCGGCAGGGGCGGGGGCGGTGAGTGCGAGTTCGATTCCGTTAAGGTTGCCAAGGGAGGTGGCGGGGTTGTTCCGGGATTGGGTAGAGCACCATTTCCCAGACCGGGCGGCGCGGGTGATGGGGCGGGTGCGCGAATTGCACGGGGGGCGGGATTATGACCCGGCATTTGGGGTGCGCATGACGGGGCAAGGGGTCTGGGCGGATTTGCACCGTAAACGGATGGCCGTGGCACGGGCGCGGTATGGGCTGCAGGCCGGGATGCCAGCGCTGCGGCGCGATCTGTTTATGCCACCGGGGCGGGTGGGGGATCAGTTGTCATTGTTTTAGTGGATCGCTCCTCCGCCCTTCGGGCGACGTCGCGGTGTTTGGTGCGTGCAAGCACGCACCCTACGGGCCGATGCGGTTAACCCCGACGTCCTCGCCTCTCGCGTTTTGGATCGCCGGATGTGTCACCCGTACCATCACTGGTCGAAGAAAACCCGCCAAGTGCGGCGGCGATGGTTTCGAGCGTGGGATGCGGGCCCTTGGCACGGGTTTCCAGCGCGTTGCGCATGGCGCGCAAATGGTCGGGCATGGTACCACAGCAGCCGCCGATGATGCGCACACCCGCGTCTCGGGCGAGGACGGCGTATTCGGCCATCAATTCCGGTGTGCCGTCATAGTGGATGTGGCCGTCATGATATTTGGGAATGCCCGCGTTGCCCTTGGCAATCAGGGGGCGGGTGCCGCCGATGGCAGCAAAACCCAGCACGGTACGCATCAGGTCTGACGCGCCGACGCCGCAGTTGGCACCGAAGGCGATGGGTGGGTTGGGCAGTTTTTCGACCATTTCGGCCATGGCGGAAGAGGTGACGCCCATCATGGTGCGCCCGGCGGTATCAAAGCTCATCGTGCCGCACCATGGCATGCCTGCGAGGGCTGCGGCCTCAGCCGAGGCTTTGTTTTATTCGTGGGCACTGATGGTTTCGACCCATAAAATGTCGGCCCCGCCTGCCTTGAGCCCCTCGGCTTGTTCGTGGAACATTTCCACGGCGATGTCATGCGTAAGCGTGCCCATCGGCACAAAAATCTCGCCTGTAGGGCCGACAGAGCCTGCGACGATGACAGTACGGCCAGAGGCATCGGCGATTTCACGGCCCAGGGCGGCACCCACGCGGTTCAACTCGTGCACGCGGCCCTGGGCCTGATGCAGTTTCAGGCGGCTGGCGTTGCCGCCGAAGGTGTTGGTGAGAAAGATGTCAGAACCGGCATCGACGGCGCCCTTGTACAGCGCGCGGATGTTATCGGGGCGGTCCACGTTCCAGAATTCCGGCGGCTCGCCGGCCTCAAGGCCCATGTTGAACAGGTTGGTGCCGGTGGCCCCGTCGGCCAAGAGCCAATCACGGAAGGCGAGGAGTTTGGAAAGCGCGTCGGTGGCCATGGGTGCCCCTTAGATCTCGGTTACCGCCTTCCTTTGCCATGGGCGGGCTGTGGGGGCAAACCCATATTGCGCATGATGATCTTGTAGCAAAGGTGCTGGCCAATGGATGGCCCGGGTGATTTCTGCGGCGGCGATCAGCAGGGCAGTGCGGCTGGGCGCGCAGAGATACAGGGGCTGCCACTGCGGCGCGAAGGAGTGTTTGAAGCGCAACAGGCCAGCGGCGGATTTATCGGCCCGTTCGCGCAAGAGGCGGGGCAAGGCGCGCGGGGCGCCTGCTGCGGCGAGGGAAAGCCTTGGGATATTGCGCGCGCGGGCGTCGGTGATGGCATGGGCGATGAGGGCGTGCATGGTGCCATCGGGCGCATCTGGCGCGTGCCGCATCAGATCGAGCGTCCATTCCTGTGCGCCATCGTGCAGAGAGATGAAGGCGGTGATGCGGCCCGCAAGGCGCGCGACATAGATGCGTTGCGTGGCAAGATAGGCCGCATCGCATTGCCCCATGGAAAAGCCGCGTTCGCGGCGGTCACGCTGCCAGAGGCGGGCGATGGTGGCCAGTTCGGCGGCACCTTTTGGGGGCAGGTGGTTGATCTGGATGCCAACCGCATCGGCCTTGCGCAGTTTGCGGCGCAGGGTGGCGTGGGCGGGGCCGTTGGGGGTGAAGGTCTGGGGGATGAGGACGGCCTCGGCCCCCAATGCGGCGATGTGCCAGCCGATGCGGCGGGCCATGGCGGCGGTGCGGGGGCTGGCTTTGTAAATGGCGGGAAAGCGGGATTCGGATTGGGCCTGCAGGATCAGGTCTTGCAGGGTGGCGGGACCGATGGGGCCAAACAGGGCGGTCAGGGTATGGGGCGTGCGGCCCAGCAGCCATGCACCACGAGGGCCTTCGGCGAGGGACAGGTGGCCCTGACGGACGAGGGCCAGTTCCGCGCGAGGCGCAGTGGCGAGGAGGGTTTCGGTGCCCGCCGGACTGGTTGGGTGCAAGGCGAGTGCTGCGCCAAGGGCAGTGCAGGCGGGGCCATAGGCGGCAATTGCAGCACCGATCAGGGCGGGCAGCACGAAAGAGACGATGCGCCAGCCAAGGACGGCGGCGAGGAGGGGGGTGTCAGGGGTATGGGGGAGGAGGGTGAGGAGCGTCACCTCGAACACGCCAACACCACCCGGGGCACCCGAGACAAGGCCCGCGCCAAGGGCGAGCAGGAAGGCGGGCAGCAGGGTGATGAAGGCGATGTCGATGGGCAAAAGCAGCCAGAGGGCGAGTGCGGCGCCGAAGGTGTCAATAATGGTCAAGCAGAGGATGCGCGACAGGGTGAGAAGGTTGGGCAGGTGGAGGCGCTGTAATCGGGTGGGTTGGATGGCGGCGAGAAGGGCAAGGGCGGTGGCGAGGGTCAGGACAAGGGTGGCGATGGGGGTGAGGGATGTGGCGGGTTGGATCATGAGGACGAGGGAGGTGACAACGGCCCAGCCTGCGAGGAAGGACAGGGCTGTGGCACCAGACAGCAGAGTGGCTTGCCACAGGCTGACGCCCTTGATGCAGCGCCAGCGCAAGAGCGCCCCGGTGATGACGCCGGCACCGATGGTCTGGCTGACGGCGATGGCGGCGATGCCGGCACGGCGCGCCTCAGCCGGGGCGATGCCGGTGGCGAGGTGGCGGTGCAGGGTGACATCGTACTGACCGACGGCCCAAAAGCTGATGGCGGTGGCGGCGAGGGCCATGCCCCAGGCGAGGGGGGGGATCAGGCCAAGTTCGGCGGTGACAAGGCCGGTGTCGATGTGGCCGATGCGGTCGCGCAGCAGGAAAAGGAAGGCGGCGGCGATGGCAAGGGACAGGGCGATGCGGGCGGCAAGGCGGGTGATGGGCAGGGTGCCCATGGTTTCTGTTGCAACCGTTGTTCGCATGGTACCCCCCAGACTCGCCCCTTTGCAGGGTTAAGGCATCAGGGTGGAGGGGCGGTTAACGGATCAAATTGGGGGGAGAATGACTTGCTCCTCCGCCCTGGCGGGCGATGTCGCGGGGGGCGTCGTTGCGCCATGAAAAAGGCCGCCCGGTGGGGCGACCGATTGGTCCGGTGGCGACTGGCTTCAAACCTCGTCCATCAGCTGCGCTTTGGCGACGGGCAGCAGTTCTGTCAGTTTGGCACGCACATCATCGGCACTGGCATGGCCCGCCAGATCACCTGCCACCTTGCGCACGACATCCTCCACGCCTGATTCTTCGAAATCCGCCTGCACAACGGTCATGGCATAGGCAGCCGCGTCATCACCCGATTTGCCCAGCAAACCTGCAGCCCAGAGGCCCACGAGTTTGTTGCGGCGCGCTTCGGCGCGGAACTGCATGTCCGCATCGAGTGCGAATTTCGATTCGAAGGCCTTTTCACGGTCGTCAAAGCCGGACATGCGCAGTCTCCTTTGGGTCATGTGGCACAGATTTGCATCCCATATGCCCGCGCCGCAGCGTTCCTGCAAGACCCGCAGGCCAATTGCTTGCGAGCCTGCCTGCCTTGCCGTATAGCCTGCGTGAACGACAGGGGCCATTGCCGCCCCGTTTTGACGTCGGTATCCCGGAGTACTCATGGCGCGCCGCAAGAAGGTTTACGAAGGCAAGGCGAAGATCCTGTATGAAGGGCCAGAGCCGGGGACATTGATCCAATATTTCAAGGATGATGGCCTGTCAGCGGGCCCGGTGCCCAATGCGGCATCCGAAGGCAAGGGCGTGTTGAACAACCGCTTGTCGGAATTCTTTATGTCGGGCCTGAACAGCATCGGGGTGCCCACGCATTTCATCCGGCGCATCAACATGCGCGAACAGCTGGTGCGGATGGCCGAGATTGTGCCGCTGGAGGTTGTGGTGCGCAACTTCTCGGCTGGTGAGATGGTGACACGGCTGGGCATACCTGAGGGCACGGCGCTGCCACGCCCGATCGTGGAGTATTATTTCAAGGATGAAAAGCTGGGCTCACCCATGGTGTCAGAAGAGCATATTATCGCGTTCGGCTGGGCGAACCAGCAGGATCTGGATGATATCATCGCGCTGGCCTTGCGGGTAAATGACTTCATGTCGGGTGTGATGATGGGTGTGGGCATTCGTTTGGCGGATTTCCGGATTGAAGTGGGGCGCGTGTGGGAGGGTGATTTCATGCGCCTGATCGTGGCGGATGAGATCAGCCCGGATAGCTGCCGGTTGTGGGACATGCGCGGTGTGGCGGATGTGACGGACCGCGACGGCGTGCCGAGGGAGCCGGGGCCACTGGCGGATGTGTATACGGAACTGGCGCGACGCTTGGGTGTGTTGCCGACGAACGTGACGCATACGACAAAGCCGACGTTGATTAACTGAGGGGCTGACGATGAAGGCAATCGTGACGGTGATGCTGAAGCAGGGCGTGCTGGACCCGCAGGGCGAGGCGGTGCGGCATGCGTTGGGCACGCTGGGGTTTGCGGGTGTTACGGGTGTGCGGCAGGGCAAGCTGATCGAGCTGGATTTGGCAGAAACGGATGCCAAGGCGGCAGAGGCGGCGGTGCGGGCGATGTGCGACAAGCTGCTGGCGAATACGGTGATCGAAAGTTACCGGGTGGAGATCGCCTGATTTCAGGCCATGGCGGCGTCGCTTGACTGCGTGGCCATCTGCAACGCGCCCAGCAGATCAAGGCGGCGCAATGCGGGCAGAAACTGGTTGTGGCGCTGCACTTCGCCCAAGGCGGCCATGGCGACGCAGTATTTCGAACAGCGCGAGGTAGGCTGCACATGCAGTTTACGCAGGGTCTTGTCAGCAAGGCCGTTGCCGCGGGCCGATTTGGTTTCCATGATAAAGATGTCGGGCGACACTTCGCAGGTCTTGTGATTGGATGAAAAGCGCAGGCGCGCATCGATCGTCATCCGTTCACCACCGTCTTTGGCGACCAGGGTCACACGATCATACTCCATGCCGATGACCGGCCCCAGCGGACGCCCGAATGCTGCCCCGTACTGGTCACGAAAACAGGTATCGACAAAGGCCATGCCTGCGGCATCCAATGCGGCCAGATCGTTTTCGACGCGCAGCCGCTTTTTGATGGTCACGTCACGGATATCCTTCAGCTTGACCTCCAGATAGCTGAAACCGGCATCAAGATATGACCGCACCCGCACCTTGCCGCGTTTGCGCCGCCCTTGGTGATGGTCATGATAGGCGCTTTGATGGGCATCATCAAAGTAGAGCGTGGCATAAGAAAAGGCGCGTTTGCCTGCAATTTCGAGCACGTCAAAGTGCTGGGCGAATGCGTCGAGCGCCGGGCGCAGGCGTGCGGCGGTGATGATGTATTTGTTATCCTGCCGAACCAGCATGGCAGCTTTGGCGTTCAGCGTGGCCAGGCTGAGGGGTGCGAAACCGGAGAGGCGGTGGGTCAGATCATGGTCCATAACGGGTTCTCCTACGGGCGGGATTTGCGATAAAACACGGTGACGCTGGCCATGTCATTGATGTAATTCAGGGCGGTAATCTGATAGGACATCACCTCCACCCCCAAGCGTTCGGACAGGTCAGACTTCATGCGGGCCGGGTTTGACAGAGCGTCGACGTCGATCTTATCAAGGGTGATCTTCACGCCGTCGGACGAGCGCAGGATCAGCGGATGATCGAGCAGGTAGGCCCCCAGCGTGACGGCGGTGACCACGGCACCGACGAAGGGCAGGGTGGTGCCATGGACGGAGCAGATGACGGCGATGGCGACAGCGCCGAAGAAGTAAGTGATCTCGATCTTGGTGATCTGTTCGGATCGCAGGGTGAACAGGGCAAGGATGGCAAACAGGCCGAAGCCCGCCGTCATGCTGAATTCAACGGATGAAAGAACGGTCAGCACGCCAAAGACAAAGATGTTGAACATGGATGCGGCGGTGACGAGTTCCTTGTCGCGGTAGCGCCGATAGTAAAGGCCAAAGACGAGGATCAGCATGGCGGCGATGTCGATGCCAAACCGGATCAGGGTTTCAATTTCCTGCGCGTAAGTGAGCATGATCTGGCCCCCGATTATGACGCGATGTGACGTCTGGATGAATTTTTTATGACATATACATTAGCGGTGTACCGGGTGTGGGCTGCAATAAACCCACGGTCGACGCGGGTAGTCGTGATGGCCTAGCCGCATAAACTGAGGCAAGACCGGCGATAAACTTGCGGTATAGTGCGGGTTTTCGACAGCAATCCTGGGGGTAGGGCTGGACTGTGTCAAAAATAGAAAACGCCGCTGCGGTGCCGGGTGGGTGTTCTGGCCACCTAACGCTCTGGAACCGCCAGCAAGGTTGGGATATGGGACCACAAGATTTGCCAGAGGTTTGCCATGAAAGCTGCCGTCATCACCTTTCCCGGGTCGAACTGTGACCGTGATCTGGCTGTCGCCTTTGCGCGGGCCGGGTTTTTGGTGACGCGCGTTTGGCACAAAGACACCAACCTGCCCAAGGGCACGGATGTGGTAGGGGTACCCGGCGGGTTTTCCTTTGGCGATTACCTGCGTTGCGGGGCGATTGCGGCGCAGTCGCCGGTGGCACAGGCTGTGAAGGCGCATGCGGACCGGGGTGGGTTCGTGCTGGGCGTGTGCAACGGATTTCAGGTGCTGACGGAAATGGGCCTGCTGCCGGGGGCGTTGATGCGCAATGCGGGGCTGCGGTTCATCTGCAAAATGCAGGGGTTACAGGTGGCAACTGCAGACAGCGCGTTTACCAGTGCTTATGCCAGGGGCCAGACCATTCAGATGCCCTTGGCGCATCACGATGGGAATTACACAATTGATGCCAAGGGCCTTGCTGCCCTGCAGGCCGAGGATCGCATTGCGTTCACCTATGCGGGCAACCCGAACGGGTCCATGGCGGATATCGCAGGGGTGCTGTCATCCAACCGGCGCGTGCTGGGCCTGATGCCGCATCCCGAACGCGTGGTGGATGCGGCCACGGGCGGCACGGACGGGGTGGCGTTATTCGCCAGCCTGATGGGCGGGATGGTGCCTGCCTGACCGCCAGCCCTTGAGGGTGGCGCGCGGCCTGCCGTAAACTGCCGATGATGCAGCAGGAAATGATCCCCGAGGCGCCGGAAGCCGCAAGCCACTGGCGTGTGCGGCTGGTTGTGGCTGCGCTTATCATTCTGGCGGTGGCTGTGGTGGGCGTGACCAACCGCTGGCTGACCGACCGCTTTACCGAAACGACGCGCAACCGGGCTGAATTGCGACTGGCGCTGTACACCGGCAACATGATGTCGGAACTGCAGCGCACATCTGTGGTGCCTTTGCTGTTGGCGCGTGACCCGGAGCTGATTTCGGCGCTGCAAAAGGGTGTGTTTTCATCGACATCGGGGCGGCTGATTTCGTTGCAGGCGGAAATCGGGGCGGCGTCGATCCAGCTGCTGGATGCGCAAGGGCGCACGGTGGCGGCCACCAATCGCAACCTGTTGGGCACGCAGCACCGCACGTTCAGCTATTTCGTCGATGCACAGCGCGCGATCGACACGGTGTTCACGGCCAACCGCAATACGGTGGGTGCGGTGGAGTTTATCTATAGCCGTGCCGTGATCGTGGATGGCGTGGCTGTTGGCGTTGTGGTGGTGGGTGTGGACCTTGGCAAATACGAACGGGCCTGGGCGGGATTGCAGGATGCGGTGCTGGTGACGGATAGCGAAGGCATGGTGATCCTGTCCACTGTGCCACGCTGGCGCGGCACGACCGAGGTGGTGGCGCTTGCTGCACAGGATGCGCCTTCTGCCATCGACCGGGCGCTGCAGGTGACGGCGGATTGGACGCAAAGCACACCGGATGCTTATGTCAGCGGGCAGGGTGTGATGCGCACCGAGGCGCGGGTGCCGTTCCGGGGTTGGCGCATTGTGACGTTCACGGCCTATGCATCCGTGCGCGAGCAGGTGAATGGCGTCCTCGCACTGGAAATCATGGGCTTTGCGATCTTGCTGGCCATGACGTTCTATTTTCTGTCGCGCCGGGCGATGTCGCAGTCTTTGGGCTTTCAGCGCGAGTCAGCGGAATTGCGGCTGTTGAATGCGCGGTTGCAACGCGAAGTAGCGGAGCGCGAAAAGGTGCAGAAGGATTTGGCGGTGGCGGAACTGACGCTGGCACAATCGTCGAAACTGGCGGCGCTGGGCGAGATGTCGGCGGCGGTCAGCCACGAATTGAACCAGCCTTTGGCGGCGATGAAAACCTATCTGGCGGGGGCAAGGTTGCTGTTGCAGCGCAAGCGGCCGGAAGAGGCGTTGTCATCCTTTCAGCGGATTGACGATCTGATCGAACGCATGGGGGCGATCACACGCCAGCTGAAATCCTATGCGCGCAAGGGCGGCGAAGCGTTTGAGCCGGTTGATCTGCGGGCTTGCGTGTCAACGGCCTTGTCGATGATGGAACCGCAACTGAAGCAGCGGGTGGTCAAGATCACGCGCGCACTTCCGCGCACGCCGGTCATGGTTCTGGCAGATCGCTTGCGGTTGGAGCAGGTCATCATCAACCTGCTGCGCAATGCGATTGATGCAACGAAGGACAGGCCAAGCCCGCAGATCGATTTGCTGTTGTCGATGGGCGAGACGGCGACATTGACGGTGCGGGACAATGGCGAGGGGATTATTGACCTCGATAACCTGTTCGAGCCGTTCTACACGACGAAAAAACCGGGTGAAGGGGTGGGCCTTGGGCTGGCCATATCATCAGGGATTGTGACGGATTTGGGCGGGCGGCTGACGGCGCGCAATGGTGCGGCGGGGGGTGCAGTGTTCGAGATGCAACTGCCTTTGTTGGGCAAAGAAGCCGCAGCGGCGGAATAGGGGATAATATGGCACGGGCAATGAAAGTGGCAATCGTGGATGACGAGGCGGACATGCGCCAGTCAATCAGCCAATGGCTGGCCTTGTCAGGCTTTGACACGGAAACCTATGCAAGTGCGGAAGAGGCGTTGAAGGGCATCGGGCCGGAGTTTCCGGGGGTCATCGTCAGCGATATCAAGATGCCGGGCATGGATGGCATGGCGTTTCTGAAACGTCTGATGAGTTTGGACAGCGGCCTGCCCGTCATCATGATTACGGGCCATGGCGACGTGCCATCCATGCCCGGCATCTTGATGTCGCTGACGATCACCCCCGGAAATTCCGGCCCGATGCCTTTCAGCGCCTCTTCCGCACTCGCATAGGTTTCCGTGTCAAAGCCTGACAAGGCCAGCCATTGGCTGATTGACTGGCGCATGTCCGCCTCGTCATCCACGATTGCCACTTTCATTGCCC
>JANNBG010000680.1:0-2146 GCA_031385205.1 Rhodobacterales bacterium | reverse complement strand
TGGCCTTGTCGACGGCCTGCGTGGCCGTGCGAAAGTTGGTGGACCGGGCGGCGTAATAGCCTTTGGCCGCCTTGATGACTTTGCGGTGACGGGCGTGGGTCACAACACCGGATTTGACGCGGGACATGGGTGTTTCTCCTTACCGGTCGTATGGCATGTATTTTTTGACGATCTTCGCATCGGATGCGCACAGGATCATGGTGCCTGTCGCATCGCGGATGAATTTCGTCGTACGCTTGATCATGCCGTGGCGTTTGCCGGCAACGCCAGCCTTCACACGGCCTGAGGCGGTAAAGCTGAATCGCTTCTTCGCCGCCGATTTCGTCTTCATTTTGGGCATTTCGATCTCCAATCGTGACAATGCGCGACTCGGCATGCCACTTCTGGCCGGCCGCGCAGGCTTTTCGAAGGTGGTCGTATAGGCGGGGTTGGGATGGGGTGCAAGGGGTTCAGATGCCAAGATTCTTTCTGAAATTCAGGTGCCCTCTTGCATAAATACGCATTTTGCGTATTTTACACAGATGGGAGGCTGAACAAATGAGTAGTGCTGAAGTTCAAGCGACAGAGTTTGCACGCAACTTCCCGAAAATGAAGGAAGATGTACGCGAACATGGGGTGATCACCGTCCTGAGCCATAAGCGTACCGTTGGGGCCTTTGTGTCCCCTGCGGTTCTGGAAGAGCTGGAGATGTTGCGCCGTCGCAAGCGTGAACTGATCCGCATCGAGGCTGCGGATGATGCATTCTTTGCGGCGCTGGATGATGCGGTGGCGTCCTACGACGATCACGACTGATACATGGCGTTCCCAAAACCGCGTCCGGGCCTTGTGATCGGTTATGACTTTCTGTTCCGTGAACAGGCGGATGCGGGACGAGAGAACGCCAGCAAACCGCATCCGGCAGCGATCATTCTGATTGCCCTTCAGGATGTGCAAATTCGGGTCAGCCTTGTGGCGATCAGCCATGCACCGCCAAGTCCCAAAGACGCGGCTTTCCGCCTGAAACTGACGCCAGCCGAATGCCGCGAGATGGGCCTTGATGCACATGACCATTGGATCAACCTGCGCGATATCAACGCGTTTGACTGGCCGGGATATGACCTTGTGCGGTCGGCACCCGGCGGTGCGTTTGTCTATGGTGCGATGTCAAAAGGCACGTTTGTCAGGCTTGTCGCTGCACTCACGGCATGCGCGGGTCGCCGCAGCATGTCACGCGATTAAAGACTTCACCGCAAATACCGCCCGATCACCCGCACAAACACATCCGGGATTTCGGAGATCGCATAGCCACCGACGTGCCGCGTCAGCGCGACCACGATCAGCGTGCCACCGATCAAAAACAGAATGGCCGCCGCGCGGGGCGGGCGGTTTTCGGAAAAAGCCCCGATGAGGGATGGAATGGCAAGAGCGCCGATAACAATACCGATGACCAAAATCAGGTCGTTATCCATACGCGCCCCCAACTACCGTGCGGGAATGTTACTCTTGCTCGGCCCCGTTAATCAACCGTTCATCGCAAGGGGCCACGCGCAGGATGTTTGTGGTACCCGGCATGTTGAAGGGCACACCCGCCGTCACCACGATCTGGTCGGTTTCCGTCGCAAAGCCTTCGGCACGCGCGGCCTTGGCGGCGGCAATCACCGCACCCTTGAACCGCGTTTGCGGGGCGGTGATCACGCAATGCGCCCCCCAGGTCAGGCACATCCGCCGGGCGGATGACATGAGCGGTGTCAATGCAATGATCGGCACATGCGGGCGTTCCCGCGCCACAAGGCTGACCGTGGTGCCGGATTGGCTGAAACAGCAGATCGCCTTGATGTTGGTCGCCTCGGCAATTTCACGCGCGGCGGCCACAATACCATCGGCGATGGTTTCGCGTTTGACGGTGCGCGAGGCCTCGATCACCGAACGATAGGTCGGGTCGGATTCAACAGAAATCGCCACGTTGTTCATCGTGGTGACGGCCTCGATCGGGTATGCGCCCGCTGCCGATTCTGCCGACAGCATGATGGCATCGGCGCCTTCGTAGATGGCGGTGGCCACGTCAGACACCTCCGCCCGCGTGGGCACGGGCGACTCGATCATGGATTCGAGCATTTGCGTGGCCACGATCACCGGCTTTGCCGCCGCACGCGCACCGCGCACAAGG
>JANNBG010000665.1:0-2240 GCA_031385205.1 Rhodobacterales bacterium | reverse complement strand
ATCCGCCGCCCCCAGCCGCGCCTGCGCGATCAGCGCCGTGTATTCAGGCAATAACCGCTTGATGTAGACGCGTGCGAGGGCCACACGCCCCGCATCCGCCATTGCCGCCGTCAGATGCGCATGCGCCCCCAACACGCGTGCAAAGGCCCGCAAGGCAGGCACCGCCCCTGCAAAACGGTCCTGCATCGCCTGTTCCACCACCGCCTCTGTCGCCTCGCGCAATGCCTCGGCCGCTTGCCACACATCATGCGCAAGGTCCGGCAAGGCCGCGCGCGCCGCTTGCGCACCCGCCTGCACCTCGGCCAGCAGGCGATAGGCGGCATCGCCGCCATCCATCAGCTTGCGCCCGACAAGATCCATCGCCTGAATGCCGTTTGTGCCTTCATAGATGCTGGTCACCCGCACATCGCGTGCGAACTGCGCCGCACCCGTCTCCTCGATGAACCCCATGCCGCCGTGCACCTGAATGCCCATCTGCGCCACGTCATTGCCCACATCCGTGCCATAAGCCTTGGCAATCGGCGTCAGGAAAGCCGCGCGCGCGCCCCAATCCCCACCCTTGGCCCGCGCCATGTCAATCGCCACCGCACACATCAGCGCAATGGCGCGTGCTGCAAACACTTCGGCCCGCATCGTGGCCAGCATGCGGCGCACATCGGCGTGGGCGATGATGACGTCGCCGCCCTGCACTCGCCCTTGTGCATAGGCCAGCGCCTGCTGATAGGCGGCCTCGGCCACGCCCACGCCCTGCACACCCACGCCCAGCCGTGCGTTGTTCATCATGGTGAACATCGCTGCCATGCCCTTGTGCGGCTCACCCACCAGCCAGCCCTTGGCCGCATCATACTGCATCACCGCCGTGGGTGACCCATGCAGGCCCAGCTTGTGTTCCAGACTGACCACTTTCAGCGTGTTATGCGCGCCCGGCCTGCCCTGCGCATCGGGCAGGTTGCGCGGCACCATGAACAGCGTGAAGCCCTTAGGCCCCGCAGGTGCGCCGGGCAGTCGGGCGAGGACCAGATGGCAGACATTGGCCATAAAATCGCTGTCACCCCAGGTGATGTAAATCTTCTGCCCCGAAATCGCATAAGTGCCGTCGCCCAACGGTTCCGCCTTGGTGCGCAAGGCCCCCACATCGCTGCCGGCCTGCGGTTCGGTCAGGTTCATCGTGCCCGACCATTCACCGGAAATGAGCTTCGGCAGATACAGCGCCTTGATGTCATCATTTGCGTGATGTTCCAGCGCCTCGATCTGGCCTTGGGTCAGCATCGGGCAGAGTTGCAATGACATGCAGGCCGCCGCCATCATTTCATTCACTGCCGATGTCAGTGCGATAGGCAGGCCCATGCCGCCATGTGCGGGGTTGGCCGCCATGCCGACCCAGCCGCCGTCGGCAATGGCGCGGTAGCCTTCCGCAAAACCGGGGGCGGTGCGCACGATGCCGTTTTCCAGCCGGGCGGGGTTCTTATCACCAACGCGTTGCAGGGGGGCGAGGGTTTCTTCGCACAGACGCGCCGCCTCGGTCAGGATCGCTTCGACCAGATCGGGGGTGGTATCGGCGAACAGGGCGGTTGCGGTGACCTGCGGAAAGCCGGTGACGGGCGACAACAGCAGGCGGAAATCGGCAAGGGGGGCGCGGTAGGGCATGGACGGGATCCTGTGGTTCGGCAGGCGTGTGCTTGGCAAGTGGGCACACCCGCGATAGTGACGCTATCTGATGCGCATAAACCCTCAACCTGAACGCTACGTCATGACCCAGATACTGACGCCCAATGCCGAAGGAATAGCGCGCGCAGCAGGTTTGTTGCGCAGTGGGGCTTTGGTCGCGTTTCCGACGGAAACGGTTTACGGACTGGGCGGGGATGCAAGGTCGGATATGGCGGTGGCGGGGATATTCGCGGCCAAGGGCAGGCCGCGCTTCAATCCGTTGATCGTGCATGTGCCATCGGGAGATGCAGCACGGGCCTTTGCGGTGTTCAATGCGCAAGCCGACATGCTGGCAGCGTTTTGGCCGGGGCCATTGACGTTAGTGCTGCCATTGCGCGTCGGGCATGGCCTGTCGCCCCTTGTCACCGCCGACCTGCCAACCGTCGCTATCCGCGTGCCTGCACATCCCGTGGCGCGGGCGTTGCTGGAGGCGTTTGGCGGGCCATTGGCCGCGCCGTCTGCGAACCCGTCGGGGAGGGTATCGCCGACTCGGGCGGATCATGTGCTTTCGGGGCTTTCGGGGCGCATTGCCG
>JANNBG010000664.1:0-4820 GCA_031385205.1 Rhodobacterales bacterium | reverse complement strand
GGCCGGGGGAAAGCGTATGGCGCGTCAGGCGCGCGTGCCCCCGCCAAACTCTGGCTTCCTTGGCCAGCAGGCGGTATTTATGGCAATCTGCGGGACGGGCCGCATGGACGTGTCTCCCTGCGGTCGTTCACCCGCGTTCATGGCAGTGTTTCACGGGATATCCACCGGGCGCAACCCCCTTTGCCGAGCACCGGACAGCGCGTTGACGGCGACGGCGATCAGCAGGATGGCCCCGCCGAGAAAGGTGTTCAGCGAGGCGGTTTCGTTGAGGAACAGCCAGACCCAGATCGGGGCCAGCATCACCTCGACCATCGAAATCAGCGTCAGGTCGGCGGCGGGGATGACGCGGCTGCCGAGGGTGTAAAGTGAGAGGCCGGTGGCGAGGATGATGGCCCCGATGGCCATGGACAGGATCATATCGTGGGGGGACACGATGATGGGCTGACCTTGGAGTGTGAGGATGGCCGCTGCAGCGATGATGGAGAACAGGCCGCCGAGCAGGATGGCGGGGGTCATGTCGGACAGTTTGCCCCAGCGCAGGGCGACGGAAAAGGCACCAAAGCCTGCGGCGGATAACAAGGCGGCGATGTTGCCGTGCATGGCACCGATGGCGAGGCCTTCGCGCACCATGATTAACATGCCGACAATGGCCATGGCAATGGCGGCCCATGTGGTGGGGCGGACCTGTTCGCGCAAGCATATCCAGCCAAGGATGGCGGCGACGAAGGGCGATGCGGTGAACAGGAAAACGGCGTTGGCGATGGTGGTGGATTGGATGGCATAAATGGCACCCGCAAAGGCAAAGACGAGGCCAAGCCCGCCGATGGTGCCCGCGATGCCGATATTGCGGATGGCATTGATGGGTCGGCCGTGGGAGGACCATGTGATGTAGGCGAGCAGGACGGGCACCATGCCGACAGAGCGCCAGAACAGGATGGCCCAGACGGAGGCACCGTCGATCTGGCGCAGGGCAAGGCCCATGAGCGACCAGAGCGTGCCTGCGGCAATGACGCAAATGACGCCGGTGGAGTAGCGCATGATGGCCCCTTTTTGGGGGAAGGTGGCATGGGTTTTGCGGGCAGGCTGTTCCAATTCCGACGTTTGCGCCTTTGGCCACGCGCCGGGGGTTTCACACCCCCGGACCCCCGTGGGATATTTACGGGAAGATGAATGCGAAACCCGGTCTTCCCGAGTTCCACTCGCTGGATGCGGGGGCGATCGGTTAGTAACCGCGCGCGCGGTCGACCAGATGCAGAAGTGGCGCACCCGCCTCTCCGCGCCGCACGTTTTCAGCGATGACGCGGGCGGCGCTATCGGCGCGGGTGTCGGCGGCGATGTGGGGGGTGGTGGTGAGGGGGGGATGGGCCCAGAAGGGGTGATCGGGGGGCAGGGGTTCGGTACGGAACACGTCGAGCGTGGCATGGGCGATATGGTTGGTGTTGAGGGCGATCAGCAACGCGGCATCGTCGATCAGCGCGCCGCGACCGGGGTTCAGGATGAACGCACCACGCGGCAGCAGGGCGAGGCGGGCGGCGTTCAGCAGGTTTTCTGTCTGGGGCGTTTTGGGCAGGAGGGTAACGAGGATTTGGGCGGTGGCGAGGGCTTGGTGCAGGCCGTCTTCGTCATGCAGGCAGCCCGGTTTCGCCGTGCGGCCCCACAGCGTGACGGGAAAGCCAAGCGCGCGCAGGGCCATTGCACAGGCCATGCCCAACTGGCCGGTACCCAGCATGGTGATGGGTCGTTCAGATGCCAAAGGCGGCGGCGTGTTGTCCCATATGTGCTTGGGGTTCACGATATGCGCGTCCATGCCCAGATGATAGCGCAGGGTGTGGCCCGTGACCCATTCGACCATGCCTTGGGTCAGGGCCGGGTCCACCATGCGGCACAGGGGTTGCGTGAGTGTAGCGTTACCGACGATGCGTTCGACGCCCGCCCACAGGCTGAGCACGGCTTTGGTGCGGGTGAAGGGCGTGAAGTCCTTCAAGGGGCTTGAGGGCGCAGTGACGATGTAATCAACCACGGCGGGGTCGTCACAGGTGTCCGACAGGCTGACCTGAAGCCCTGCCTCGGCAAAGGCTGTGGCCAAGTGTGGGCCATAGTCTGCCCATGCTGCACGACCCGCTGCGAAATAGACCGTTGTCATGTGCACCCCGCCAATGCCACGCCCGCGTTCACGGCCAATGCCAGAATGACGGTGTTGTAAAAGAACGACCCCACGGCATGCACCAGTACCCAGCGCCGCAGGGCCGACGTTTGCACCACCACATCCGACACTTGCGCCGTCATCCCGATGCCGAAACTGAAATAGAGAAAATCCCAGAGGACCGGCGCATCCGCCCCCGGAAAAGCTAGCCCTTGGCCCGCACCCGGTGCATAAAACGCATGGGCGTAATGCAGGGCCAGTACCGTCTGCACCATCGCCCAGCCCAGCGGCACAGCCATCAGGGCCAGCACGCCCTCGACCACCTCTGCAGGCCCGCGCAGCACCAGAAGGATTGCTGTCAGGCTGACCAGCACGGCCCCCAGCGCCAGCACCAGAATGAAGGGCAGGCCTTCATCGCGTTCCGCCGCGTGACGCCGCAAATCGCCTGGCGTGGCCTTGCGCGCCTGACCGATCATCGCCACCAGATAGACGGCAAAGAACACATCCGCCGCCACCAGCGCCCGCGCCGCCGCAGCCAAAGGCAAGGCCAGCGCGCCGACGCCAGCCATGATGCCCAACCCAAAGGCCACCCAAAACGCCCGATGCCGTTTGTGCATCATCGCTACCGTGGCCTGTGGATATGTGCCGATTGCACCAACCCGAACGCCACCATGATGACCAACAGTGCCGAGCCGCCATAGGACAGCAGGGGCAAGGGCACACCAACAACGGGGGCCATGCCCATGACCATGGACAGGTTGACGGCGAGGTAGAAGAAGAAATTGGCGGCCACGCCCAGGATCAGCAGGGATGAAAAGCGGTCCTTGTTCTGCAGGGCAGACACGACGCAAAACAGGATGATAAGGCCGTAAAGCATCAGCAGCGAGAAGGCCCCGACAAAGCCGAACTCTTCGGCCAATGTGGTAAAGATGAAATCCGTATGTTTTTCCGGCAGGAAATTCAGACGGCTTTGCGTGCCCTGCATGAACCCCTTGCCCGTCCACCCGCCAGACCCAAGGGCGATCTTGGCCTGAATGATGTTGTATCCGGCACCCAAAGGGTCTGCCGTCGGGTCCAGAAACGTATCAATGCGCTTGTACTGATAGTCATGCAGCAACTGCCAAGGTGTACCGCGCGTCTGGAACATAGCCGCAATGCCGCTGCCGGCAAGCACCGCGACGACCCCGAAATACCACAGGCTGACGCCTGCAATAAAGCACACAGACGCGCCCACCATCAGCAGCATCAGGGCGGTGCCAAGGTTGGGTTGTGCCAGCACCAGCGCTGTGGGCAGCAGGATCATCGCCACGGGAATGGCCACCCACAACGGGCGCGAGGTGCGCTTTGCGTCCAGCCAGTCGTAATAGGCGGCGAGCATCATGACGAGGGTGAACTTCATCATTTCGGACGGTTGCAGGCGGATGAAGCCCAGATCAATCCAGCGTTGCGCGCCCATGCCAACAGTGCCGAACAGTTGCACGACAACCAGCAGCATGATGGATACAAGGTAGGCGACCCCGGCCATGTTGCGCCAGAACCAGATCGGCACGAAGGCCACAAAGAACATCAGCACAAGGCCCACGCCAAAGCGTTGCATCTGATCGCGTGCCCAGGGGTCAAGGCTGCCACCGGCGACAGAATAGAGCATCAGGAACCCGACGCAGGCGACGGCGATCATCACAATGACCAAAGCCCAGTTGAGGTGGAAAACCTTGGAAAACCCGGTGGGCACGGTCTGGACGCGGTATTCGAGGAAACTCATCTGGCTGCCCTCATGCCCGTGTCTGCCCGGTGCCTGGCGCATCGGGTGCGCGCAGGGGCAGTTCTTTCAACATCGTCTCGATCCGCCCGCGTTGATCCTTGGGATAAGCCTCCAGCGACGGGATGCCGGGTGACATGGCCCGCAAAATCACATCGCGCGCAATGGGGGCGGCCGCCACCGACCCGCCGCCGCCATGTTCCACCACAACGGCCACCGCATATTTCGGGTTATCATAGGGCGCAAAGCCCACGAACAGCGCATGATCGCGGCGCTCCCACGGCAGCTGATCGTTGGAAATCACCCCGCGCGCGCGTTCCGCCGCACTGATGTTGCGCACCTGACTGGTGCCCGTTTTGCCCGCCATCAGCATCGTCTCATCCACGATACGCGAGGCTTTGGCCGTGCCATGCGCGCCGTTGACCACGCCGTACATGCCCTCTTGCACCGCGCGCAGCGCCGACCCGTCCAGACCCAGCAGGGGGGCCGTCACGACCGGCACCTCTTGGCCATCCACTTCACGCACCAGACGCGGCGTCACCGCCCGCCCGCTGGCCACACGCGCCGCCATCACCGCCAGTTGCAAGGGCGAGGCCAGCACATAGCCCTGCCCGATGGACGCGTTGATGGTATCACCGATGCGCCATTCGGCCTTCTGGCTTTCCAGCTTCCACGCCTTGTTGGGCATCACCCCTTCGGAAATGGCCGACATTGGCAGATCGTGGCGTTCGCCCAAGCCCAGTTTCTTGCCCATGTCGGCGATGCGGTCGATGCCCACCTTCATCGCTGTGTCGTAATAATAAACATCACAGCTTTCGGCCAATGATTTTTGCAAGTTCACCTGCCCGTGTCCGCCTCGCTTCCAGCAGTTGAACCTTGTGCCCCCCACTTCGATATAGCCGGGGCAGCGCACGGTGG
>JANNBG010000574.1:0-6845 GCA_031385205.1 Rhodobacterales bacterium | reverse complement strand
TGGGGTCACGCTGAATGGGCGTGACAAGGGGCAGTTTGTGCTGGGCGGTCGCAGGCCCGTGGGTGATGCGGTGACGGTGTTTGGTGAGAACACCTACGACATGTTTGGGCGCAGAACCTCGCTGACCTCTACCTATGGTGTGGAGTATAAGGCGACCAGTTTCCTCGCCCTGTCGGGTGGCATCGAGGTTGGACGGGTGCAAGACCCGACTGAGGGCGATTTTGACCGGCAAGGGCTGTCATTTGGTGCGTCCTATGCCAATGAAACGGGCTTGAGCGCCAAGGCACGGCTGGAACTGCGGCGTGACAGGGGCGTGCAATCGGGCACTGATCGCGACGCCGACAGCCTGCTGTTCACTGGCAACATGACCTATGAGGTGGACCCGGCACGGCGCTGGTTGGCGACGGTGGATATTGCGCAGACGAACACTGATACATCCACAACGCTGACGGGTGATTATGCCAAGGCGACACTGGGTTATGCGTATCGCCCGGTGAATGATGACCGTTGGAACATCCTGGCGCGCTATACCTACCTTTTTGATATGTATGGGCAAAAGGTGGATGGGACAGACAAGAGCGGCCCACGCCAGAAAAGCCATGTGTTCAGCATTGATGCGACCTATGAGGCGAATGCGCGTTGGACGCTGGGGGCCAAGCTGGGCTACCGGCTGGGGGAATCCGCGCCGGATGACGTGACACCCTTGCAGCAGAATGATGCGATGCTGGCAGTGCTGAACGCGCGGTATCACCTGACATCAAAGTGGGATGTGCTGGTCGAAGGGCGCTACCTTTCCGCGCGGCAGGCGGGGATTGATGAGTTCGGTGTGCTGGGCACGGTGTACCGTCATTTGGGCGATAACTTCATGGTGGGGGTCGGGTATAATTTCGGGCAATTCTCGGATGATCTGACGGATCTGACGACGGATGATGCGGGGATTTTCCTGAACGTGATCGCGCAGTTTTAACAAAGTGCCGCAAGGTGCTGAAATTGCACAGAAAACAACGTCTTCTGAACGTCTTCTGAACGTCTTCTTTGCGTGCGTACGTTTGTGATACGTTCGGATGAAAATAATGGTAGGTGAACCTGCGCGAAAGGGCGCGCGGAACCACGCCACCCTACAACGACATCCCCAGCTTTCGCCCTTCGTGAAACGCAAAGGCCGCCTGCCGGGGGGCGGCGCAATCGCCGATGTGGTGCAGGGTTTTGCCGGGGATGGAATCGGGGAAGGGGTCGAACGCCACATTCGTCGTGGCCATCACCAGCCCTGATGCGGCCAGGGTTTGTTCCGCCCCGGTCAGCAGGCTGCGCATCGTCACGCCATTGCCGTGCCAGCGGGTGATGATGTGTTCGGTAAAAAACTGCGCGCCTGCGCGAGCGAGCCGCCCACGCAAGGGGCCGTCGGCGGAGGTGCGGGTGATCTCTTTTCCGACATAGGCGTCGGGCGTGACGACGATGACATGTTTACCCTGTTCGGCCAGATGCCAGGCCGTGCCCGCGCCGCGCCAGTTGCCGCCTTCGTCATAGACAACCACGACATCGCCGAGGCGCGCCGCGCGCCGCAGGACATCTTCGGGGGACCAGACGCCGCCTGCGTCGATGCCAGGCAGGCGGGTGGCAGAGGGGAACCAGCGTTGGCGGGCGTCTGGGTCAGGCAGGGAGCCTGTGGCGATGATGATGGTATCTGCGGCGTGGCTGGCAAGATCGGCATCGTCAAGCAAGGTGTTCAGGCGCAGGGTGACGCCTGCTTGGGTGAGTTGGCGGTCATACCATGCCAAAAGATCGGTGATCTGCCCGCGCCGGGGTTGCAGGCCTGCCAGCCGGAATTGGCCGCCGATATCGCTGGCAGCCTCGGCCAGTTCCACCCGGTGGCCCCGCAATGCCGCCACGCGGGCTGCCTCCAGCCCCGCTGGCCCGGCACCTACCACCAGCACATCGCGGGGGGTGTCGGTTGGGGTGAACCTGTCACCGCCCCATTCCCATTCGCGCCCGGCAGACGGGTTGATAAGGCAGGATATCCAGTAATCGCGCGACCGGCGGCCCCAGCACATTTGGTTGCAGGAGATGCAGCCACGGATATCATCGCTGCGGCCTTCGGTGGCCTTTCGCGCCAGATGCGGATCGGCGATCTGGCCGCGCACGATGGAGACGAGGTCGGCTTGGCCTGATGCGACGATGCTTTCGGCGTTTTCGGGGGTGCGGACATGCGCCTCGGATGTGATGACGGCGTGTTTGACGACGCCTTTCAGGATTTCCGTCACCGGGGCTGTCAGCTTTTCACCGAACAGGAAGGTGGGCATCAGGCGTTCAAAATCGAGATAGCCGCCATGGCCGCAGGTGACGTAATCGACATGGCCGGTGGCATCGTGCAGGGCGACGATTTCTGACAGCGCCTCGACCGATAGCAGCACATCCTGGCTGTCGGATGTGCTGACGGCGAGGCCGATGATGAAATCGTCACCGCAGGCACGGCGGATGCCTTCGATGACGTGCCGCGAAAACCGGGTGCGGTTGTGCAGGCTGCCACCCCATTGGTCTGTGCGCGTGTTGCTCCACGGGGTCCAGAATTGATCGAGCAGGGAATGGTAGGCGGCCCAAACCTCCACGCCTTGAAAGCCGGCCTTTTGGCAGCGGATGGCGGCGGCGATGTGGGCGGCGATCAGCTCCATGATCTCGGATTCGGTCATGCGGTGGGAGCCGTCACTGTCATGATAGCTGCTATGGCCGGAGGGGGACCAATGCGGGGCAAAGCTGAGGTCGGCGTCGCCATGTGCGCCGATGTGATAGAGTTGCTGCAGGATGACGGCACCGGCGTCCTGCACAGGTTCCACGATGGCGCGGAAGTGGGGGATGACGGCGTCGGTGGAGTGCAGGAAATTGCCACGGGTCAGCACGCCTGTGGGATGCACGGGCATGGGTTCGGCGACGATCATGGCAGTGCCGCCAAGGGCGCGTTCCAGAAGGTAGGCGCCGTATTGGGCACCGGGCAGGCCATTGGTGGACATGTTGGCGGTGTGGGCGCCAAAGACGATGCGGTTGCGCAGGGTATGCTGGCGCAGTTGCAAAGGCTGCATCAGGCGGGGGTGATGGGTCACAGCCAGCCTGTGGCAAGCACCTGTGCCCACGCGTCAAAGCCGCGCTGACGGGCGAGGGCTGTTGCGGGAACGGTGTCATAGGGGATCAGGCGGTGGGTGACATGCCACTGCGGGCCGTGCTGGTCGAGGATGGCATAGCTGGCATGGGGGGTGCCGGTGCACATGATATGCGGGATGGGGGGTGTGGGGTCAGCAAAGCCGGGGCAGCCGACGGAGCCGGGGTTCACGATCAGCCTGCCGTCGGCCAGGTGGATGGCACGGGGCACATGGGTATGGCCGCAGAGCATGAGGGTTTGGGGGATGCCCATGGCGCGGGCTGCGATATCGGCCAATGGCGCGCGGATGATGGGGCCGCCACGTTGCGTCGCCTCCAGCCAGTAGGTCAGGTCATCTTGTGGCGTGGCGTGGCAGAGGAAGGCATCACCAAGGGTGGCGGTGGCGGGCAGGGATGCCAGCCAATCGAGTGTGTTCTGCATCAGCAGGGGATGGGCGGCGCGGTCCCAGTCATCCATGTTATCGGGCTCAAACAGCATGCGGTCATGATTGCCCCTGACCGTTGCGGTGATGCCCGCACTTGCCAGCAGATCGGCCGTGCGGGCCACATCCAGGGGGCCGGAAAAGCAATCGCCCAGATTGACGATGGCATCGGGGCTGGCTGTCCGCACATCCACCAGCACCGCCGCCAAAGCATCGGCGTTGCCATGGATGTCGGACAGAACCGCCACCCTCATTCGGCGGCGATGGCCGTATCATAGCCAGAGATGGACTTCACCTCGAGGAACTCTTCAATCCCCCAATGCCCGCCTTCACGGGCGCGGCCTGAAGCCTTGACCCCGCCAAAGGGTGACCCCGGCCCGCGCGATTTGCCGTTCATTTCCACCATGCCGGCACGCAGGGCACGGGACAGACGGTTACGGCGGGGGCCGTCGGTGGTTTGGACATAGTTGGTCAGGCCGTAGGGGGTGTCATTGGCGATGCGGATCGCCTCTTCCTCGGTGTCAAACGGGATCATCGACAGGACGGGGCCAAAGATTTCTTCACGTTCGATGGTCATGCCGGGTTTTACATCGGCAAAGATCGTGGGTTTGACATAGAAGCCGCGGTTGAAGCCTTCGGGCAGGCCCGGACCCCCGGCGACCAGCCGTGCGCCTTCATCGATGCCCTTCTGGATATAGCCTTGGATCTGGTCCCATTGGCGTTTGTTCACCACTGGGCCGATATGGTTGCCGGGTTGCAGGGCGGGGCCGACCTTTGTTTCGGCGGCCACCTGACAGGCGATTTCGACAGCGGTGTCGTAATAGCTGCGTTCGACCAGCATGCGGCTGGGGGCGTTGCAGGATTGCCCGGTGTTTTCGAACATGTGCTGCACGCCGCGCCGCACGGCACCTTCATCGGCATCGGCAAAGATCAGGTTGGCGCCTTTGCCGCCCAGTTCCAGGGTGACACGCTTGAGCGATTCTGCCGCCGCCTTGGAAATGGCGCGGCCTGCACGGGTGGAGCCGGTGAAGCTTATCATCTCCACATCCGGGTGGGATGACAGCTGGGTGCCGACGCCCGCACCATCACCGTTCACCAGGTTGAACACGCCGGGCGGCAGGCCTGCATCGTGGCAGAATTCGGCGAAGAGCATGGAGGAGAGGGGGGATTCCTCAGACGGTTTCAACACGCAGGGGCAGCCGGCCAGCAGGGCGGGGATGACCTTGAGCGAGACTTGGTTCATTGGCCAGTTCCATGGGGTAATCAGGCCGACCACGCCGATGGGTTCCAGCGCGATCATCGCACCGGGTGTTTTGCCGTGCGGGCGGATGAAGTCCATCGTCTCGAATGCCTTCAGGAAACCAGCCGTGTGATACGGCAGGCAGGTTGCTTGATCTGAAAGGGCAAAGTCGATGGGGGCACCCATTTCCAGCGCGATGGCGTGGCCCATTTCGGCCTCGCGTTTTTCATACTGCGCGATGATACCCTTCACATACTCTGCCCGCTTGGCGGGCGGCGTGGCGGCCCATGCCGGGAATGCAGCCTTGGCGGCGGCGACGGCGGCATTGGTATCCGCCTCGGACCCCAAGGAAATGACGGCACAGGCGTCTTCGGTGGACGGGTCAATGACCATGCAATCGCGCGGTGCGGATGGGTTGACCCAAGCCCCGTTGATATAGAATTGGCGTTTCTCGATCATGGCAGTCTCCCTTATGTTACGCGCAAAATCGCATTTGGTGCTGAGTCTCGCAAGCCCGCATGACGACAGGGCTGTTCCCTTGGCGACATTGCCCCGTTAAATGGAGGCATGTTCGGATTCCTGTCACGCGCGCGCAGCATCACCCGCATTGCCATTGATCCGCCGGTGGCGGCTGCTGGCAGGCATGGGCTGGCCATTGTGCTGATCGTGCGGAACGAGGCGGCACATATTGCGGAATGGGCGCGGTTTCATGCACGGGCGGGGGTGCGGCATTTCCATGTGTATGACGACGGCTGCACGGATGGGACGATTGGGATTTTGACTGACGCGGTGCCGGGGCGCGTGACAATCGTGCCGTGGCATCAGAAGTTTCGGGGTGGTGGGCGCGAGGTGCACAATCAGGTGCTGGCCTATGCGCATGCGGTGCGGAACTATGGCGGGGCGTATCGGTGGATGGCGTTCATTGATGTGGATGAGTTTCTGGTGCCGAAGGTTGGCGATCTGAATGTGGCACTTGGGGCTTTGGAGGCGTGCCGGTCGATCAGCCTGCCGTGGCATATGTTCGGGCGGTCAGGGCATAGGGATGCGCCCGCTGGTGGGGTGGTGGCCAACTACACGCGGCGCAACCCGGATGCGATGAGCGATGCGCGCGGATTGCGCAATTTCAAGATGATTGTGGATGCGTGCCATGTGACGGCGTTGAAGGTGCATGAGATTTGGGTGGATGGGTCGACGGACACTTGTAACGACGCAGGCATGCGGTTCACATCGGCGGGGCGGGAGACACGGGCGTTTTACAGTGCGGCCCGCATTCAATTGAACCACTATTACACGCGGTCGGACGCGGAGCTGCGGGCAAAGATCGCACGGGGGCCGAACCTGACGACGCCGGATGCCGATCATTTGCGCCGCGTGATGCGCAAGGTGGCGGCGATCGAGGCGGATGAGGTGGAGGATTTGGCGGCAGTGGAATGGCTGAAAAGGGCCGCGCCGTGGCAGGGCTGACGAGCGAGCTGGTCATCAGCTCTTATGAAAAGCCGCGCTATCTGGCGGTGGTGTTGGCGGCATTGGCACAGCAAAGGGTGCAGCCTGCCCGCGTGTGTGTGGCTGATGACGGGTCAGGGGCGGCCACGGTGGCGGTGATTGCGGATTTTGCAGACCGCCATCCACACATCGCGCTGCGGCATTGCCACCATGCGGATCAGGGGTTTCGGAAAAATGTCATTCTGAACCGGGCGATTGCCAGTTCGACCTGTGATTATCTGCTGTTCATTGATGATGACTGCGTCATGCACCCGGATTTCGTGGCACGGCATCTGCACCTGGCCCACCCATCGCGATTTCTGTCGGGCAGCGTGATCCGCGTGCTGCAGGCTGCTACAGCGCAGGTTCTGACAGAGGGTGCGCCGCGATGGGATGGGCGCGGCAGGCTGGCCGGGTGGCAGCCGCAAAGTGGGTCAGAATGGTTGAAATCGCGCCCTTTACCGACGAGGGTGATGGCCGTGATGGATTACCTTTCGCCTGTGCGGTGCAATTGGGCGGGTGGTAATGCGTCGGCGTATCGGGCGGCCTTG
>JANNBG010000564.1:0-1677 GCA_031385205.1 Rhodobacterales bacterium | reverse complement strand
TCACGACCCACCATTTCCCCGCATGAGTAAGCCCAAAGCAACCTTAGGTGGTGCCTCGGAAGTATTGCACAGCTTTTGCGAATGGCGTAGCGTTCACTTATTCAAGACTTTATTTCACAAATTTATGAGAGGAATTTTGTTACGGCATTGATATACAACAGTAATACACCAGACGCACGGCTTGGCACCGCTGGCCGCGACATCATCTTTGGGTGGGCACAAGCAAATATGGCAGGCAACGAAGGGCCTGTCACAGATGCAGATACGTTGTTCGGCGCGGCTGGCGACGATGTTCTGCGCGGGGGTGGCGGAAACGACAGCCTGTATGGGGGCACTGGCGGCGATACGGTGTTTGGCGGTGCGGGCGATGACCGCGTGCAGATGACACTTGCGGGATCAGTTGACCGGGCCTTTGGTGGGACGGGTAATGATCTTTTGGTGCTGGATGCAAGTGGCGTTGCGGGCCGTGTT
Source organism: Rhodobacterales bacterium (assembly GCA_031385205.1). Taxonomy (GTDB): domain Bacteria; phylum Pseudomonadota; class Alphaproteobacteria; order Rhodobacterales; family Rhodobacteraceae; genus JAAFHS01. The sequence goes on along the minus strand of JANNBG010000564.1, from coordinate 1,206 downwards.
ATGCTGTCCTTCACTGATCCCGAAGTGGCGCAAACGTTGACAGATGGAGCGTTCGTCCAAGGGTTTGAGCGGCTGTCATTTTACGGTGGGTCTGGCATGGACACCGTGACGGGCGGTGATTTGAACGATGCGCTGCGTGGCGGTGCTGGCGCTGATCGGCTGATGGGCGGTGCGGGTGACGACGTGATTGATGGGGGCGATTTTGATGACGTCGTCACTGGCGGCATCGGTGACGACATGGTGTCTGGCGGCGCAAGACAGGACATCGTTGTTGGGGGCATCGGGAATGACACGCTGGATGGCGGCACCGGCAACGACAATATCTATGGCGGGGTCGGAGATGACGCGCTGTTTGGTGGCTGGGGGAACGACTATTTTTACATCGGTGACAATCTGGGCCGCGATTCGATTTATGGCGGCAATGGTTTTGATACCCTGTCGCTGGACCGCAGCACAACGTCGGTCGGTGTGTCGATTTCGCTGGCCAATGCGAGTGTCACGCAAATTCTGCCGGACGGCTCGCAGCTTGTGGAAATCTCAAGCATCAATTTTCATGGCGGCTCTGGCAACGACCAGGTCACAGGTGGCGAAGATCGGGATTTTCTGGCGGGCAATGCGGGACACGACACGCTGACCGGTGCGGCAGGTCAGGACGTCCTTTTTGGCGGGGATGCGCGTGATGCGCTGTATGGCGGCGGCAACCGTGATGACCTGAGGGGAGAGCTTGGCGATGATCGCCTGTATGGCGGAGCGTCATCAGATACCTTGATCGGTGGGGCAGGCAACGACCGCCTGTTTGCCGATGAGGCGAGTGATTCCATCTATATTGGCGAGGATGATGGTTTTGACTTTGTGGATGGCGGTCTCGGCGTCGATTATCTGGACTTTAGCCGGGTGGGGTCATCGCTGGGCCTGACGTTTTCCTTGGCAGCGCCGGGCGTGGTACAGGTGCTGGCAGATGGCACTCGCATCGTGCATGTGGAAAGGGTGTCATTTGCGGCGGGGTCTGGTGATGACGGGCTGACGGGCGGTGTGTTGCAGGACTCGCTGTCCGGCGGTGGAGGCAGTGATACGCTGGCAGGCGGGGCGAGGTCTGACGCATTGGGTGGTGGTGCAGGCAATGACCGTTTGGACGGTGGGCTGGGCAGCGATGTGTTGACCGGCGGAGATGGGGCGGACAGGTTTGTCTTTCGCACGACCCTTGCA
>JANNBG010000529.1:0-1881 GCA_031385205.1 Rhodobacterales bacterium | reverse complement strand
GCCCGGCTTTGCCACCATTGCCATCGTGGCCTTTGTCGCCCTCTATGTGCCCATCCTGACGCTGGTCGGATACAGCTTTAACGCCTCGCAATCCGTGGCCAACTGGGGCGGGTTTTCGCTGGCGTGGTATTACAAGGCCTGGGCCAATGAGGCGGTCAAATCCGCCACCGTCCGCTCACTCGTCATTGCTTTGTTTGCCGCCATCATTTCCACCATCGTGGCCACCATGGCCGCGCTTGGCACCACGCGCCGCAAGCCCTTTAAGGGCCAAACCTTGATCTATGTCATCATCAACCAACCCCTGATGGTGCCCGAAATCGTCACTGCCGTGGCATTGCTGATCTTCTTTGGCGTCATCAAACAGGCCACCGGTTATCAGGGCCTCGGATACCTTGTGATCGCCCATGCCGCCTTTTGCGTGCCTTTCGCCTATCTGCCCATCCGCGCCCGGCTGGAAGGCATGGACCTGTCCTTGGAAACCGCCGCCGCCGATCTGTATGCATCGCCCTGGCAGGCTTTCCGCCATGTCACCCTGCCCTTGCTGGCACCCGGCATTCTGGCAGGGGCCATGCTCGCTTTTGTGATCTCGCTGGATGATGTCGTCATCACCGAATTTGTCAAATCCGGCGGGCAAGATACACTACCTACTTATATGCTCGGCCAGATGCGCCGCGCCATGACGCCCGAAGTGAATGCCATCTCTTCGGGCCTGCTCGCCCTGACGGTCGTGCTGCTGACCGCCTTTTTCCTTCTTACCCGCAAGCGCGGATAACACGCGCATCCCCACATGGAGAGACGACAATGAAAAAGCTGCTGACTGCCACCGCCCTCTTGATGCTGACCTCTGGCCTCGCCTCCGCCGAAGGCGTCTTGAACCTCTATAACTGGGGCAACTATACCAACCCCGAATTGCTGACGAAATTCGAGAAGGAGACGGGCATCAAGGTGACCGTTACCGATTACGACAGCAATGACACCGCCTTGGCCAAGATCGAGGCCGGCGGGCATGGGTTCGATCTGGTGGTGCCATCCGCCAATTATGTGCCGATCTGGGTCGAAAAGGGCCTGATTGCTGCGCTGGACATGTCAAAACTGCCCAACCACGGCAACATCGCCCCGGAATGGATGGATGTGTCGTGGGATATGGGCCGCACGCATACCATTCCTTGGCAGTGGGGCACGACGGGCGTCGCGGTGAACACCGATGTCTACAAGGGCGACATCAACACATCCGCCGTGTTTCTGGAGGTGCCGGATGAGTTGAAGGGCAAGATCAACGTCGTGCCCGAAATGAATGACATTGTGGCGCTTGCCACCATGTATGCAGGTGGCCAACCCTGTTCCGAAGATACCGCTGTGCTGAAAAAAGCCCGCGATCTGCTGATTGCGGCCAAGCCTGACTGGATTTCGATGGATTACGGGGCCACGGAACGCCTGTCGAACAATGACTGGGCCGCATCAGTGAACTGGAACGGATCGACCCTGCGCGCGCATGAGGCGAACCCGGCGGTGCAATACGGCTATCCGAAAGAGGGCTTCCCCCTGTTCATGGATTCCGTGGCCCTGCTGTCGGATGCAGCGAACGTGGAAGAGGCGTACAAATTCCTCGACTTCATCCTGCAGCCCGAAAATGCGGCACTGATTTCAGCCTTTGCAAAATACGGCAATGGAATTTCGGGGTCAGATGCGTTCATGCCCGAAGACATGAAGACCGCACCAGAGGTCATCATCCCGGCAGAGTTTGCCGATAAGGGCGTGTTCCTGCCAACCTGCACGGGCAAGGCGCAGGACTATGTGACGGCCATCTGGACCGAGTTGCAAAAGTAATTTGCGCTGCCTTGCGGCATCGCCGCACCGGGGGGCTTTGCCCCCCGGACCCCC
>JANNBG010000528.1:0-8977 GCA_031385205.1 Rhodobacterales bacterium | reverse complement strand
CGGGCGATGAGGGGTCATCCGATCTCTCAACGCCGGGCCTGCGTCCTGATCGGAGTCGATCCGAAGACGGTGCGGCGTGATCGTCCGCCCGACAATCCGGATATGTGCAGATGGCGGAAAAGTAGCGACGTCCACCAACTTTTTCCAAAGTTGTTTCCCGATGTACTTGGTTGCACTCGGTAGTCAACACTCACTTCCGTGAAGTCATAACGATGATCAACTACCTCGAGTTGACGTTCTGTTGCAGCATCAAGCTACCACGCGACTCGCGTTCGCCACCCAAAGCCATAGTGAATGCCTCACATACCGCGTTACACAACCGACAGCAGCTTGGGGTTGACTTCATTCACATACTTGGCTCTGCTGCAGGATGAAGCGCTGCGCGTCGCTTAACCGCGACGTGAGGCGGCATTGGTTTAATGTCGACAATTGTTCGTGGGGCAATATAAATGAGGGAATACATTTCAAATTGTAATATGAGTTTATTTTTGACATGCCTTATATCTTTGGCTCACCTCTTTGAGGCTTCTGCGGAGCAAGCGCCAACTCAAGAATTGGCAAATTTTTTAGTTGAGAAGTCGGAATTGTCAAATCAGATCGATTGGCCCTTCAGATTGCAGGATAAAATAGTTGATAGCACGCATCCTTTGTGGAGCAGATATGAACATGCATTGTCCGCGTTCCCCTCGACTGAAAGCTGTTTGATGGAAAGCGCAAATGCAGAGAGTAGATTTGGTTTAATAAAGGTAGACTGGGGGCGCTTTCAAAGCCATCAGGATATTGAAGTTTGCCTCTTTCGGATTGCAGATTCGTTAGGTGGCCCGAGTGAAATGGTAAGTTGGCTCAAGGAGAGTGAATATGAGGTTTCTGGTCCAATACAGCAGATCAAGGAGGGGCAGGGTAGCAGCAGCAATGAAGGCTGGTATGCCGTTTCAGCGACTCTCGATCATATTACCTTTGAAAAGAGGGTTGAGTTCACACCGACCTTCCTTGGCCGCTTATTTAGACAATTTTTTTCGGAAAGCTCATCTCAGCACGATGATCATGCTCTTATCTTAAATTACTCTAAAACTGGCAGAATCACAGCAGTACAGTCGCTAATAAGGGGTGGTTAGAAATATGACAACTATTCGGCTTGCAGCAAATTTGATCGCAAAATCGGCCGGCTTGGGTTGGGGGCATTTCCAGATTGTAAATTCTTCAACAGGATTTGAAATCGAGGTTCAATCATGGGCAAATCCTGCGCTGGGTGATCCGTCCAGCGCACCATATTTTCAATACAACCTTCCAAGACCGCACAGTGATTTCACAGATTTCTCACCCGGATCTGTAAATTTTGATCCATTTAACTACGCCATTGCCGATATTGACCTTGGCACGCGTGACGTTGATGCTGTGTGGGCTGTGCTGACGAAAGTGAATTTTGTCTTTTACAATGACCATCCTCTCTTTTTGTATGATCTTTTCCAAAATAGCAATTCGTATGCGAACACTCTATTGTGGATGATTGGTATTGATTTGAGTGGATATATTGGCGCGGCGACGCCAAGCAGTGTATTGTCGTTCCCCGGGGCCGGAAATAATATACTTGTCGGCAGTTCATCTGAAATTTCGTTTGACCTAACTCTAACCAGCACAGCAGACTTTCTGCGCACTGTGTCGGGAGATGACGTGGTGTCTGGCGGTGAGGGTAACGATAGCATCTTTGGTGGGGATGGTGACGATGATATCTTCGGGGGTGGAGGGCACGACCTTCTGGATGGGGCTGGCTCCTACGCCGTTTGGGTAGGTGCGAACGCCCTTTACGGTGGCGATGGGAATGATGAGATATTTTTCTATGCTGAAGGTGGTGCGGTTGATCTCATAAGGGGCGGAAGTGGTTTTGACACTGGCAGATTTGTTCCGCGACCTAGTTTCGATACCATGACGCCATTGACTGTTGATATGAGTGAAACAGAAATAGAAGTGCTCGTGGCCGGCGCAGGGTATGACGACATCACCACAGCAGGAGAAACCCTGCGCATGATTTCAGGTGGTAGCGGCAATGACACGTTCAACATTACCACAAACAGCGGTTCGCCAACGATCATCTGGGGTGGCGATGGTGCCGATACCATAAATCTTGCGGCTGGGGTCAATTCACCCGAAGGCGCTGCTGGCATTCTGGTTGTCAACGTTGCGGGACTGACGGAAGAAAATTTTCATCTTTTCGATATCGAGCAGCTTGGCTTGGGAGCAAATTTTGACTGGGGTCAAATAGATGCAATTCTTATCAATCCAGATGCAACAGACCGCGTCATGATTGAAGGTAATCTGCTGCAAGCACAACAAGAAACACAAACCATCGGTGGTCAGTATTATGTCTTGAACGGCGAGCCGCACAACCCGAATAATTACGAAGTTCGTGACGAGGTGATCACAACCTTGACCTCGCTGCAGGATTATAGTGGTGGAATTATTGGTACTTACTCTGTAGGGTTTCTTGGCAGTGGACCGAGATCAGTAATAGCGGCTGCTGCACGATATACTTATATTGGTATTACGGTGCAACTTGACGAGAATGGCGAACCAGTTACGACAAGTACTGATGAGAGTGGCAATGAAACGCTCTTCCCATGGACAGATTATTTTGACATTGATAATGCCGAGTTTGTGAGTGCTGATTGGACTTCACCGCCAGCAGAAGGCGCTCTTTCTCGTACTTACTATTTTAGTGTCGGAAACTATTTGGCTTCGCCGGGCGGTGGTTTACCTTCCGGAACAATTGTCATTCCGACAGAGGGGGGCGGTGAGCCACAATACTATTACGAAGGCGTGTCCTCCATTGCGAGTCTTGGAACTTTCGTTGATCCTATATCCATTGGGACTTGGTTTATTTTTGGCGGCAATCTTAATTCAGCAGTGATCTCGGATGATGGTTCCATCACTTACACGATGCCCGACCCAGAGGAGGGCAGCGGATCGGGCGGTGGAGGTGGCACTGGTGGAGGTGGCACTGGTGGAGGCGGCAGTTCAGGTGGTGGGGGTCCATCGCTGCCGCGTGGAGGTTCTTATCACGACTCCTCCGGTGCATCGAATTTGAACGGTGGTGAAGGAACCAGACGGCTCAACAACTTCAACGCGTCACAAGATACTATTGTAATCAAGGGTATTGCCTTGAACGGCAGCAACCTTCCATCGGGCATGACGGCATACGAAGCAAGCGGCAGCACGGTCATTTCGTATGGTTCTGATGACTACGTTGTCCTGCGGGGCGTCACGCTGGCACAATGGCAAGCGGGGGCGGCGGGGCAGATTCTTGGTGGGGCTGGGGCAGACAGCTTGACTGGAACGTCGGGAGCCAACGTGTTTGCAGGCGGTGGTGGTGCAGACACGATTTCGGCTGGTGCCGGGAATGACCGCATTAATTATGCATCGGGCGATGATGTTATTCTGGGCCACCTGAGCAACGCTGGGTCCGATACGCTTGATCTGCGGCGTTTCACGGCGCGCGATGTGACGTTCCGTGTGAGCGGTCAGGATGTGCTAGTCAACACTGCCGATGGCACGATCAGGCTGGGTTCCCAGATACAATACGATCTGGGGAATGCACGGTCTAACATTGAAACAATCTTGTTCGTCAATGGAAGTCTGAATGAAGGGGATATTAGGGCGCGGCCGGTTTCTGACCAGTCAACCACTGGAAACGATAGTATCACTGGGACAGCATTTGCGGATGCGATCAATGGTCTTGCAGGGAATGACACGATCAATGCATCAAGTGGAAACGACACAATTATGTTTTCGGCGGGCAATGATGTGATCCTCGGCCACCTGAGCAATGCCGGAGCGGATACACTCGACCTGCGGCAGTATGCGACATCCGGCGTGTCGTTTCGGGTCAGTGGTCAAGATGTGCTGATCACGACAGCCGACGGAACAATCACGCTTGGTTCCCAACTGCAATATGCGGTAGGCAATGCCCGGTCCAACATTGAAACGATCTTGTTCAGCAATGGGTCACTGACCGAGGCTGGGATCATGGCGCGTGCCGTGTCTGATCAGGCAACAAGTGGTAATGATATTATTATCGGCACTGCTTTCGCGGATGTGATAAATGGCCTTGGCGGCAGTGATACGATGACGGGTTTTGCGGGCGATGATACGTTTGGGTTCACATCGGGCGATGACGTAATTTTAGGTAACCTGAGCAACTTTGGTACTGATATGCTTGATCTTAGACAGTTCAGCGCATCAAATGCAACGTTCCGGGTCAGTGGTGTTGATGTTCTGGTCACCACATCATCAGGCACAATCCGGCTTGGGTCGCAGGTGCAGTATGCAACCGGGCATGAACGGTCAAATATAGAGACGATCTTGTTCAGCAACGGGACGCTGAATGAAGCAGCGATCCGGGCACGGGCGATTTCAGATCAGGCGACGGCAGGTGCGAACACGATCACAGGTACGGGCCAAGCTGACATCATCCGGGGGCTTGCAGGTAATGACACGATCACGGGTGGCGCGGGTGCCGATATCTTTGTGTTCGCGCGTGGCGATGGGGCAGACCGGATTACAGATTTCAGTCGCAGCGGGGGCGATGTGATCCGCTTCTATGGGCTGACCTACAATGATCTGACGATTTCTCAGTTGGGATCAAATGCAGTAGTGAACTATGGCAGTGGAAACATTCTGACGCTGGCGTCGGTTACGGCTTCAACACTGACAGCGGCGGCATTCGAGTTCCTCTAAAGGCACCCACGCCCGCTCATTCTTAGGTAAGCGACGCCTTTGGGTGTCGCCGAAATCGGACCTGCCCCGCGTTGTGACCAAAAAGGGCTGCAGATTCATCTGAGGCGCACGGTATCCTTTTGGGGCAACCGTCTGCCTGAGAGCGCGCAGGCGAAATCCTCTTGCCTGCGACCGTTCTGCAACGCCAACATACGTTGCACGGTGCTTCCGTGAAGCTGGAATGCAGACATGAGCGCAGATGGCGCGTCATGTATGCCATTGATATTATGAGAAAGTTTGGCTCCGGCGGTAGGGATCGAACCTACGACCAATTGATTAACAGTCAACTGCTCTACCGCTGAGCTACGCCGGAACACCAAGGGTCTATAGCAAGGCACACTGGGGGCGGCAAGGGGCTTTGGTGGGAAAGATCAGCTGCGGGTTACAATCGGGTTTGGGGCGGCGAGATCGTCTGATGTGACGCGAGTTTTCCTTTGTAGATCAATGAGATGGGCCAGCACATTGCGCTGTGCAGCGGGTAGTAGTGTGGCGGGAATATCGGTGTAGACTCGTGCGGTGAGGGCGGTAAGCGACAGTGGGCCTTGCGCCAAAGCGGCCAGAATGGCGGCCTCACGGGCTTGCCTATGGGCGATGAGAAAGGCCAGCCGGGCGGGCAGGTCAGTGATGGGGTCGCCATGGCCTGCATGTGCAGTGTGCCAAGCGCCGGTTTGCAGGCGGCGGAGAGAGGCCATGTAGGCGTCCATATCGCCGTCGGGTGGGGCGATGAGCGAGGTGGACCAGCCCATGACGTGGTCGCCAGAGAACAGGACGTCTCCAAACGCAAAGCACAGATGGTTGGCGGCGTGGCCGGGGGTGTGGAGGGCTTGCACTTGCCAAGTATCGCCTGCCAACATGTCACCATCGGCCAGCACGATATCGGGGGCAAAATCATGGTCGATGCCTTCGCCGCTATTGGTGCGCGCGCCGGTATAGGCCCCGAACCCCGCCGTCACAGCCCCGGTTTCTGCCACCAAGGCGGGCACGAGGGCGGTGTGATCCAGATGGGTGTGCGTGATGAGGATGTGGCTGACACCTTCATCCGGCCCCAGTGCGGCCAGAATTGCGGCCAGATGCGCACCCAGGGCGGGGCCGGGGTCCAGCACGGCGACGCGGCCACGGCCAAGGATATAGGTGTTGGTTCCCGGCCCGGTCATTGGGCCGGGATTGGGGGCAACAAGGCGGCGCAATATGGGGCTGATCTGGTCCAACAGGGTGCCTTTCCAGCAAAGGGCGGGCAGGCTAGGCTGCGCCCATGTTCAAACGGTTGAAAGTCTTTTGGCCACGGGGCCTGTATGGGCGCGCGGCGCTGATCCTGATCGTGCCGATTGTCACGATCCAACTGGTGGTGTCTACGGCTTTTATCCAGCGGCATTATGAGGATGTCACGCGCCAGATGACCAATGGGGTGAAGGTCGAGCTTGACCTTGTGCTGGACCGGCTGACGACGGACCCCGTGGGGGCTGCGGCCCTGGCCGACGGTCTGGGCATGACGCTGGCGGTGCCGGCCACCTTGGCGGAACCGGCGGCGGACAGCAGCTTGTGGTGGGATCTGTCGGGCCGCGTGGTGATTGCGTCGCTGCGCGAGGGGGTGCCGGGGCTGCATGTGGCCGATCTGGTCAGCAACCCGCGTGAGGTGCGGTTATGGGTGCAGACCCCGGCGGGACTTGCGACTTTGGTGGTTGACCGCAAGCGGGTATCGGCGTCGAACCCGCACCAGTTGCTGGTGTTGATGATCGTGACGTCGATCCTGCTGACACTGATTGCATTCATCTTTTTGCGCAATCAGCTGCGCCCGATCCAGAAACTGGCGCGGGCGGCGGAGGCGTTTGGCAAGGGGCAGTCGGTGAGTTACCGGCCACGCGGGGCGCAGGAAATCAGGGCGGCGGGCATGGCGTTTCTGGATATGAAGAACCGGATTGAACGCCAGATTGACCAGCGCACGCTGATGTTGTCAGGGGTCAGCCACGATCTGCGGACGCCACTGACGCGGTTGCGGTTGGGGCTGGCCTTGTTGCCGGAGGATGAGGAGACGGCGGCGCTGCAGCGCGACGTTTCGGATATGGAGCGGATGGTGGATGAATTTCTGTCCTTCGCGCGGGGCGATGCAATGGAAGACCCGACGGCGGTGGATGCAGTGGCGCTGGTGCAGCGGGCGGTCGATGATGCGGGGCGGGCCGGGCTGGCGGTGCGGATGGGCACGGTGGAGGGGCAGGGCATGGTGACGCTGCGGCCGATGGCGGTGCGCCGTGCGTTGGACAATCTGATCGGCAATGCGGTGCGCTATGGCACGCAATGCATGGTCAGCGTGGCCATCACGGACCGCGCCTTGCGTCTGACGGTGGAGGATGACGGGCCGGGCATCGCGCGGGCACGGCGGGAGGAAGCGCTGGCGCCCTTTGCGCGGCTGGATGCGGCGCGCGACCCGAACCGGGGGGGCGGCGCGGGGCTGGGGCTGTCGATCGCAGCCGATATCGCGCGCAGCCATGGGGGGGCGTTGCGGCTGGGCGACAGTGATCTGGGGGGCTTGAAGGCAGAACTGGTGCTGGCGCGGTAGGGCTGCGAATTTTCTGCGAAAATTCAGGGGAATGTTTCGCAGAAGATCTGGTGGAGGCCGGGGCTATTTGCTGACGGCCATGTCGATGACCCAGTGCAGGCGGCTTTCGGGGGCGGCAGAGACAGCAATGCCGACGCCGATATCCTGCGTGCCATTCATCAGGATGTTGTCGGCGTGATGCGGGCTGTTCATCCACCATTGGATGGCGCGCGCCGCCGAGGTGAAGCCGCGCCCGGTGTTTTCATTGGCCAGCGCGAATTGATAGCCTGCACGGCGCAAACGACCTTGCAAGCGCGACCCATCGGCAGACACATGTGAGGTGGATTTGCGTTTTGCATTGTCGCAAGCGAGGCCTTGGGCGGACGTGGCGAGGGCGGCGTTCATGCGCAAGGCAGACAAGCCATGATCGGCGCGGGTGGTATTGATCTTGGCCACCAGTTGGGCCTGCAGTTCGGCGGCGTTGGCGGGCAGATCGCAGCCGGCATGGGCGGCGATGGGGGCCAGCAGGGCGGCGGCGATGCACGCGGCGCGCAGAAAACGTGTCATCCATGATCCTCGCAATGGTTTCACCAAAGGATACGAGGACTTTCGGGCAAATTTTCGGCGGCATCCAGCAGGGATTGTGGCGATAGGCGAAAAACATCACGACCTGTGGTGTGGTTTGGGCAAATCGTTGCAGGCCTGCAACTTGACGTGAAGGGCCTTTGGTTTCGCTTGCCATGGGGGGCATGGCTGCGGCAGGCAGGTGCGCGGGGGAGGACGAACAATGCTGGATGGGGTGATGCGGCGGGTGATCGACCCGGGGTTGAACCGGGCTGGTGCCGGGTTGGCGGCGCGCGGTGTGGCGGCGGATGCGGTGACGCTGATCGGTCTGGCGCTGGGGTTGGCTGCGGCGGGGTTGATTGCCTGGGGGCATATGGGGTGGCTGGCCTTGATCTTTGTGTTGGCGAGCCGGCTGGCGGATGGTTTGGATGGGGCGGTGGCGCGGGTGCAGGGCAAGACGGATTTCGGGGGTTTCCTCGATATCGGCTGTGATTTCCTGTTTTACGGGGCAATCCCCATGGCCTTTGTGCTGCGCGACCCGGCGGGGAATGCGGTGGCGGGGGCGTTTTTGCTGATGAGTTTCTATGCCAATGGGGCGACATTTCTGGGCTATGCGATTTTGGCGGAAAAGCGGGGGATGGTGACGGCAGGGCGGGGCGAGAAGTCTTTGTACTTTACGGCGGGGTTGTTGGAGGGGACAGAGACGATCGGGTTGTTTGTGGTGCTGTGCATCTGGCCCGCGGGATTTGCGCCGCTGGCCTGGGGGTTTGGGGCCTTGTGTCTGGTGACAGCCTTGGCACGGGTGGCCTTGGCGCGACGGGTGTTCAGATGAGTCTTTGGGCGAACAGACAGCGCAGGGTCAGGTGATGGCTTCGCGAAAGCGGAAAAAGCCATGGGTGGCGTGGGGCCAGAAGGTGCGGTCATAATGGCGCATGACGCGGACGACGGGGATCTTGTGGGATTTCAGGGCGGCCTCGAGGGTATTCAGCGCATCACGACTGGGGCCGACGGGAGCGTAAGGGCTGACGATCTGTTGTGCGCCAGAGGCAAGGATATGGGCGATATCAGGGGGTTGTTGCGTTGCTGCGGCGCTGTGGACGACGGTCGTGC
>JANNBG010000520.1:0-3064 GCA_031385205.1 Rhodobacterales bacterium | reverse complement strand
GTTTTGCCGCAGGGGCGCACAACCAAGGCGCGATTGGCGGGCTGGACAACGCCTGGCCAGTCCGCCACATCCACAATATGACAGCGTTTTTACTCCTCGCCGCCATGTTGCTGGACGCCGCTTTGGGTGAACCCAAATGGCTCTGGTCGCGCCTGCCCCATCCCGCCGTTGTCATGGGTCACGTCGTTGCCGCCTTTGACGCCCGTTTCAACCAGGGCATCACCCGACGCCTGAAAGGCACACTTGCCATGGCCGCCATGGTCATCGGTGCTGGCCTGTTGGGCGGCTTCATCCACGCTATCCCCGACGCGGGCCTGCTGGAAATCATCACCGTCGCCATTCTGCTGGCCCAGCGCAGCCTTGCCGACCACGTCAAGGCCGTGGCCAACGCCCTGCGCCTGTCGCTCAACGATGGGCGCAACACCGTGGCCATGATTGTCGGCCGTGACACGGCAAAGATGGACACAACCGCCGTCGCCCGTGGTGCCATTGAAAGTGCTGCTGAAAACCTGTCCGACGGCGTCATCGCCCCCATCCTGTGGTATCTGGCCGCTGGCCTGCCCGGCATCCTGATCTACAAAATCACCAATACCGCCGACAGCATGATCGGCCACCGCACCCCGCAGTATGAACAGTTCGGCTGGGCCTTCGCCCGCCTTGATGACGTCCTCAACCTCATCCCCGCCCGCGTCACCGCCGCCCTCATCGCCCTGTCGCATGGCTGGACCAACGCCCAGCCCATCCTGCGCGACGGCCCCTTGCACCGCAGCCCCAACGCCGGCTGGCCCGAGGCCGCCATGGCCGTCATCCTGAACATCGCCCTCTCCGGCCCGCGCAGCTATCACGGCGTCACAAAGGATTACCCTTGGGTCTGGCCCGAAGGCCGCAGAACCCTGACCCCGGATGATATCGACCGCGCCGTGCGTGCCCTGTGGCGCACATGGGGTCTCATGCTTGCCATTGTCGCCGTCCTCGCCATTCTCTAGCCCTGCAAAGGTCTGCCATGCCCCATTCCACCACAGCCACCCTGAACGCCGCCCTGCCGCATGTGCTGGCCGCCCCCAAAACCGATGCCCCCATTGCCATGCTGTGCTATCGTCCCGATTTCAACCAACGCACATTTCCAAACAGCCTGACCCTCACCAAAGATATGGGCATCCCCGGCGAACGCTGGCTGAAACACCCTTGGCTGCGCCTTGCCGACGGCACGCCTGATCCGCGCATTCAGGTCTCCCTGCTGCCCACCCGCGTACTCGATCTTATCTGGCAAGACCGCGAAACCACGCCGCACCCCGGCGACACCATCGTGGCCGATCTGGACATGACCGATGCCAACATGCCCTCCGGCACCCTGATACAAGCAGGCACCGCTGTCTTGCGCGTGTCCGATGAATGGAACAACGGCTGCGTCAAATGGGAGGCGCGCTATGGCGTAGATGCCATGACATGGATCACGTCGCATGCATCTCTGCGCCTGCGTGGCCTGCTGTGTTCCATCGCACAGGATGGCATTATGACGATGTCAGACCGCCTGCAGGTCTTGCGGTGAAAGATAACAGTGACGTGGGATGACATTCGCGATCCCTTCCCCTATCTAACGCTTACGCACAGACTGGAAAAACCCTCATGCCAACCGCCACCATCTACCGCATGCAAACGCCCACCTTCACCTGCCCTTCCGGGCTAAAGGCGCGTGATATCCTGCGCCGCAAAGGCTTTACCGTTGATGACCACCCCTTGCTGACGCGAGAGGCGACAGATGCCTTCAAGGCCACGCATGACGTCAAAACCACCCCGCAAGTCTTCATCGACGGCGCGCGCATCGGTGGCTATGATGACACCCGCGCGCATTTCGGCATGGCCCCCGCACGCCCCACAACCCCCACCTATCGCCCCGTTCTGATGCTGTTTGCCATGGCTGCGGCTATGGCCCTCGCCCTGATGTGGGCCACGGGCAGCATGTGGAACATGGTGCCCATGCAGTTCCTCATCATCGCCATGTGCCTGCTCGCCCTGCAAAAACTCCGCGATGTCGAAGCCTTCACCGGCACCTTCCTGACCTATGACCTTTTGGCCCAACGCTGGGTGCCCTACGCCTACATCTACCCCTTCTTGGAGGGCGGCGCGGGCCTGCTGATGCTGGCAGGCGTGCTGACATGGGTGGCAGCCCCCGTATCGATCATCACCGGCGCAATTGGCGTCGTGTCAATCATCAAGGCCGTCTATATCGAGAAACGAGAGCTGAAATGTGCCTGCGTGGGCGGCAACAGCAACGTGCCCCTGGGGATGATTTCCTTGATCGAAAGTGTCGCGATGGTCGGTATGGGCATCTGGATGCTGCTGATGCCACCGATGATGATGGCGATGTAGGGCAGTCCTTTGGCGGGTCAGGCTTGCTCTTTTCAGCAAAGCGAACCACCCCATGAAAGGACCTATCGTGCGCAAGATCAAGAAAGCCAGCCGTCGTCGTCCATTGCCAATGACACGCGTGACATAGGTGATCTTGGGCGGGCAGGCTTTGCGCTGCCAGATAAAGACTGACCGCAGCGGCCATGTCAGAGGCGCTGTCGGTCAGCTTACGCTCAAGACCAAAGACCAGTGCGCTGAAAAACTGCGAGGTTGGTAGTATCGGGTGGCACGAACGATATCAGTCAACGGCGAGATGAAGAAACGGGCGCGCCTGCATTTTCACAAAGCCATTCTGCATCCGACCTTCCCCGCAGACTTGTCGCCCAGTTCACCGGATCAACCACGGCTGCGCGGTATTGGCCTGCCAGCCGCTGCGGTGCAACAGCGGCGTGTCATCGGCAAATTCGGCGTATCCCAGGCACAGATACCCGACGAACTGCCATCCGGGTGGCGGATCAAGGGCGGCAGATGCCGCCTGCGGGTCCAGTATTGACACCCAACCAAGACCCAGATTTTCAGCCCGCGCCGTCAACCACAGTGCGTACATCGCCATGACAGTGGAATAGACCACGGTTTCAGGCATGGTTTGCCGCCCAAGGCCGCGCCCTTCGGCGGGGTCAGGCACGGAAAACACCGCCAGATGTTCGGGTGCCTC
>JANNBG010000496.1:0-2126 GCA_031385205.1 Rhodobacterales bacterium | reverse complement strand
TCTTCGCCTTCCTGTTTTCGTGGAACGATCTGTTTTCGGCGCTGATCTATTTGCCGTCAGATGTGGAACATACCACGTTGACCGTGGGCCTTGCGCTGTTTCAAACGCAATACGGGGGGAAGTGGACGCTGATGATGGCGGCATCGCTGATTTCCGTTGCCCCTATCATCATCGCGTTTTTCCTCGCGCAGCGGCATTTCATCCAAGGTATCGCGATGAGCGGATTCAAATAACCGCTGTCAGAACCATTGACCCGGTTCCATCAGGCCAAGGTCCATCAATTGCTGGCTTTGCCACTGGAACGGCATGGAATTGCGCCATTGAAAGGTCTGGATGGCATATTTGCTGCCCGGATTGGTCCGCAACGCCTTGGCCGTGCGAAACGAGCAGACGGCGAGGGTCAGGTTGTGGTGCCATGGGCAGGCGTAGGTATTGTATTCTTCATCGGTGAAGGTGAAATCCGGGCGCAGGCGCAACCCGCGTTTGGCGCGAAACAGGGCGACACGGTCAATCTTGCGGCGGGTCCAGGGCACATATTCTTCAAACCGCCAGCGCAGACCGCCAAAGAAATCGAGCTGGCGTTCCTTGGGATAGTTGTTGTTCGCCTCGTCCCGCCGACCTTGGGCGTAATAGCCAGATCGGTCCAGTTGCGCGTCATCAAGCGATACAGCATTCGGGTGACGGTTCAGATCACCGGCATAAAGGTCGATCACGTAAGCCAACAGGGCATCGCGGCGTTCTTCGGTATGGAAAGCAATCAGCTCGCGGATGTTCCGCGTCTCGCAAAACGGATGAAACAGGTATTCGGCGTTGTAGCCGTAATACAGCCATGTGCCATCGGCGGCATCAATCAGACGATTCATCGCTTCGGGTAGTGCATTTTCGGCATGCACATCATGTGTGATCCTGTGCAGCGTCGGTGCCAGCAAAGCCCCCACGACCAGACCTTCCGGGGCCAGCAGCACCACGTCCCGAAACCCGGCAGCCATGTGATGGCGAACGGCGCTGTCCACCTCCACCACATCTTCGGCCATGATGACGGCGACCGGGCCCTTGGCCAAGACGGTGCGGCCCCTCGCCAGAAAGTCATTGATGTTCTGATAAATCATATGGGCAATAGGGTCCCTACGGGCACTGTTCGCCACGCGTGGCGTTGCCTGCGTCATTGGGGTCGCACGGCACCGCCATGGTGATTTCAAGAAGTCCATGATCGTAGGCAGATGTGCAACGGTGTTCTGCGATGGTTTTCACGGCAGCCTCATCCACCACCATCAGACTATAGCCCATGCGCCCGTTGAACGGTACCTGATTGCCCTGGATCAGATAGCGTATGCCATCATTGATGAAGCTGAGGTTGATGCGATCTGGCGTACCGCCGGGGCCAAAGGCGATGCCACCCAGAAAATAGCTCCATTCGTTTTTGGGCAGATTGTCGGGATACAGCAGTTCGATGTTATCGGCGGTGCCATAGCGATATTGCAGCCATGAATCATCGTCGGCGACAAAGGTGGGTGGGTCAGCCTCGCGGCTGGCAGAGCCGCAGATGGCGACGGTTTTGCCATTGTCGAGACCGCAGGAAAACCATGTGTAGGCTTTTGGGCAAAGTTCATCCTGGGCAAAGGCGGGGGTGGTGCAACAGATCAGGGCGGCGGCGATAGCGTGGAGAGTGGTCATACGAATGGCCCCATGTGTTTGCCCTGCGGTTTCACAATCAGGGAACGGAGTGGGCAATGCAAGGGTGTGACATTGCAACCGGCGGCTATTGTCGTATATGCAAGTGACCCTTGCAGGACCAAACCCGTGGCTGACACCAAAACGCTGTTCATCAAGACCTATGGCTGCCAGATGAATGTCTATGACAGCGAACGCATGGCGGATGCGATGGTGGCGGATGGCTATATGCTGACAGATGCGCCCGAGGGTGCGGATATGGTGTTGATCAACACCTGCCACATTCGGGAAAAGGCGGCGGACAAGCTGTATTCCGATCTGGGCCGGATGCGAGCGTTAAAGCGCGATAATCCGGGGATGAAGCTGGGTGTTACAGGCTGCGTGGCGCAGGCGGAAGGGGCCGAGATTACACGGCGGGCACCGCATGTGGATCTGGTGGTGGGGCCGCAAAGTTA
>JANNBG010000457.1:0-2168 GCA_031385205.1 Rhodobacterales bacterium | reverse complement strand
CCATAAACAAAAATGACACTTTGTCGTCGACATTCATCACATTGATTTGAAAAATTGCTCGACCGTTTGGTGGGTAACAGCTACGTTTTTCAATGAGCACGGATAGGATAATGAGGTTGGCATGAATACGAGTGTATCAGCCCCCACCATAGGCAAGGCGCAGTATGGCAATGGCGATAGCAAGCTATTCGCATTGGCAATGAAGACGGGGTTTCTGACGCTGATTACCGTCGGTATCTATCGGTTCTGGGCCAAAACGCGCATCCGGCAATATTTCTGGGGCAACACACGGATTGATGGCGAGGCGTTCGAATACACCGGCACCGGGCTGGAAAAGCTGCTGGGTTTTCTGATCGCCGTGGTGGTGCTGGCGGTCTATCTGGCGGTTGTCCAGTTGATCCTGTTTCAGTTCGGCCTGGCCTTTGTGTTCCAACCGCGGACCCAAGCCCAAGTGCTGATGCAACTGGCGGTGATCTACCTGTCATTCTTTGCGATTTTGCCATTGCTGCTGTTCGCGCAGTATCGGTCGCGACGGTATAAACTGGCGCGTACGCGGTTTCGGGGGATACGCTTTGGCATGGTGGGGGCGGCCGGTGGGTATGTCTGGCGCGCGATTGTATACCTGGTGCTGACGATTTGCAGTCTTGGCGTGCTGTGGCCGCTGATGACGTTCCGGCTGGAAAAATACATGACGGACCGGTCATGGTATGGTGACAGCAAGTTTGTACAAAATGGCAAATGGACCGGGCTTTACGCCGCGATGAAGCATATTTTCATCGCCGTTGGGATTATGGTTGCCGTCGGGGCCGTGGGTACATCGACCAAATCGCCGGTGCTGTTCGGGCTGGGCATAGGGTTGGGATATCTATGGGGGATTTTTGGTTTTGTGCATTACCGGGTGCAGTCATTTGCCTATCTGACGAACCACAAAGCGCTGGGTGACAAGATCACTTTTTCTGTCTCGCCAAGCACGGGGACGGTGTTGGGGAAGATTATTCTGGGGTCAATCCTGATGGGGATCATCACAGGGGTTGTCGCGGCGATTGCGTTTTTTGTGGTGGGTAAGGCGCTGATCCAGTCAGGTAATCCGCAGATGATTGCGATTGTGGGGGCGGTTGCATATCTGGCATTGCTGATTTTTGTGTCGGCATTGTCATTGGTGCTGATTACCGAGCCGATCATCAAGCATATCGTGTCGGAGACGCGGGTGAATAACATGGATGCGATGGCGGCGATCAAACAGCGTGTGGGCGACAAGGGCGCGGATGCGGAAGGCTTTGCGGACGCGCTGGATTGGGGTGGGGCAATCTGAGGTGGCTGCACGGCCCGATCAGCCGGTCGACTGCGCCTATTTTGATGGTGAGACAGCAACCCGTCATAGTGTGCGGGTTGTGGCAGTTGCGGATGATTTGACGATCACGCCACTGGACCCACCGGGTGTGGTGGTGATCTGGCCGCTGGACAAGCTCCGGGCGGTTGCGGGCGGCAAAGACCGGGCAATGGCACTGACCCTGACATTGCTGGCAAAAACGGATGATGAGCGGCCCCGCGATCCGGCGCGGTTGGTGATTCCGGCAGGTGATTTTGCGGCTTGGGTGCGCGGTGCGGCACCGGCGTTGATGCAGCGCGATGTGCGATCAGGCACGGGCGTGCGGGTGGCGCTGCGGGTGGGGGCGGCGCTGCTGGCGATTGGGGCGATTGTGTTTGTGCTGCTGCCGCGCATTGCAAATACGCTGGCGATGCGGATGCCGATTGACCGGGAGGTGGCGTTCGGTGCGGCGGTCGAACGGCAGATGGAATGGCTGCTGGGCGGGCAGGACGGGACGCTGACCTGCAGTGATCCGCAGGGGCTGGCGGCGCTGGCGGTGCTGCAACGGCGGCTGACGGAGGGGCAGAACCTGCAATACAAGCTGACGCTGCGGGTTTTGGACCATGACATGGTGAATGCCTTTGCGGTGCCGGGGGGACAGATCGTGGTGTTGCGGGGGCTGCTGGACGGGGCGGAAACGCCTGCGGAGGTGGCGGGGGTGATCGCGCATGAGATTGGCCATGTGGAGGCGCGTGACCCGACGCGGCTGGCATTTCGGGCGGCGGGATCGGCGGGGATCATTTCCTTGCTGCTGGGTGATGCGACGGGGGGCACACTGATGGCGGTGATGGGCGACCAC
>JANNBG010000450.1:0-2448 GCA_031385205.1 Rhodobacterales bacterium | reverse complement strand
CATTCTGCAACTGGCGGCGCAGGATGGGCCACATTTCGGCATAAGCGGCAAAGATGCCGGGTGATGGCGTGGGAAGATCATCTTTGATGAGCGCGTGCAGGCGCGGCAGGGCGTGGTAGGGCACCATGGGGAACATGTGATGTTCGATATGGTAGTTCATGTTCCAATAGATAAAGCGGTTGATCGGCCCCATCAGGACGGTGCGGCTGTTCATGCGGTGGTCGGTGACGTTATCGGCGAGGCCACCGTGCTGCAGCAAACCGACCATGACGTGCTGCCACGCGCCATAAAGACGGGGCAGGCCGATGACCATGAAGGGCAAGATGGAGCCCGTCCAGACGGCAAGCGCAAAGGTTGCGGCATAGATAGCGACCCAGATGCGGGCGATGCTGACGACCTTTGGTTTCTCACTGTTGGGGATATAGGTCGCCTCTTCGGGGTGCAGGCGGCCCGTGGCGTTCAGCAGCATGCGTGACCATCCGGCATAGGCATCGAACAGGCCGAAGTAGTTGCCGATGACACGATAAAACACGGGTGGGCGCATGATGGCAATTTCGGGGTCACGGCCCACGATAACGGTATCGGTGTGGTGGCGTGCGTGGCTCCACCGCCATGTGACCGGGTTCCGCACGATCATAAAGCAGGCGATGTTGTAGACGACGTTGTTCATCCACGGTGTTTTGAACGCGGTACCGTGGCCGCATTCATGCCAGCGGCTGTCACTGGCGGAGCCATACAGCACGCCGTAAGCAAGCCAAAACGGGGCGGACCACCATGTCGGCCACAGGGCAATGCCGATACCGGCGAGCAGGATCATCGCGCCATAAAGGATGGCGGTATCGCGCAAGGCGGGGCCATCGCGGCGTTGCATGAGGTCTTTCATCACCTTGCGGGGGATGTCGGAGTGGTACCATTCGGCAGCGGCAAGCCCGGTTTCCACGGCGCGGCGGCTGTCAGTACCAAGCAGGCTGTAATCGCGCGGTGCCATGGGTCTTCCTCCTGTCGCACCAAAGGTAGGGGCAGTGGGGGCGACCGCGCAATGCGTCAGCTTGGCATTCTCGTCAAAACTCGTCAGGATGGCGCAAAAGAGGTGGCGACATGCGTAAACCGGGGATGGCGGCATTGGCGGCGGCGGCGGGGGTGTCGGTGGCAACGGTGGACCGTGTGCTGAACGGGCGCGAGCCGGTGCGGGCGGATACAGTAGCACTGATTGTTGCAGCGGCACAGCGCATTGGGCATGTGGCGGCGGGGCGGTTGGGGGCCGCGCCGGATGTGCGGACCCTGCGCATGGGTGTGTTGCTGCACAAAGGTGGGCAGGCGTTTTACCAGAATTTCGCCCGCGCGTTGGAACAGGCGGTCGCAGCCACACCGGGGGGGCAACTGGTGTTGGAATTTGCGACATCGCAATCACCAACAGAAGTGGCGGGGTTGATGCGCGCCTTGGCCACGCGCTGTGACGTGATGGCGGCGACGGCGGTGAACCACCCGGACATCACGGCAGCGGTCACGGATGTGCAGGCGATGGGCGTGCCAGTCTTTACGCTGCTGTCAGATTTTGCGATGGGTATTCGTGCAGGGTATGTGGGGCTGAACAATCTGAAATCCGGACGGGTGGCGGCTTGGACCATGGCGATGGCCATACGGGAACCGGGCGCAGTGGCTGTGTTTGTGGGGGGTGTGCGCTGGCACGGGCATGAACAGCGCGACAAGGGCTTTCGCACCTATCTGCGCGATGCCGCGCCGCAGTTGCGGGTGCTGGAGACGCTGGTCAATCTGGAAACCCGCGCGCTGACCTATGATGCGACGTTGGCTTTATTGGCACGCCAGCCTGATCTGCGCGGCATTTATGTGGCGGGCGGTGGCATGGAAGGTGCGATTGCGGCGCTGCGCGATGCGCATGCTGGGGGGAAAGTGGCACTGGTGGTGCCGGAACTGATCCCAGATTCGCGTGAGGGATTGAAGGGCGGTTGGGTGACATTGGTGTGTGGCACGCCTTTGCCGCGCCTGGCGCGTGATCTGGTCGACCTTTTGGCAAAGGCGGCCCTGGCCGGCACAGTCATACCGGGGGGGGCCGCGCACTTCCTGGCCCCCGAATTGTTCATCGCCGAGTCGATCTGAGCGTGACGAATTTTGACGAGGAATGGAATATTCTCGTTGCGGACCTGTCAAAATGGAATATGCATTCCATGACGCCGATGGCATTCCAGATTCGTATTGGACCCCTGCATGACCCTGCCCTTCGCCCTGAACCACATGACAACGCCACGGTTGGGCTGGCAGGCGTTTCTTGACCTTGCGGCCAATCTGGGTTGCGTGGGGGTGGAGTTTCGCAATGATTTTGGCACACCGTTGTTTGACGGGGCTGATCCTGCGGTCGTGGGCGCGGCACGGTATTTGTCGCGGTGGACTTCTTCGCATCGGGCGACGCGACGCCCGCGTCGATCAGCG
>JANNBG010000445.1:0-4344 GCA_031385205.1 Rhodobacterales bacterium | reverse complement strand
TCCCGTTCTTTCTGTGGGTGGGAGAGCCAAAGGTGACAGCGCGGCGGCCTGTGGGCGACAGTCTGCGCGAACTGGTGGCAACGATCCGCAGCCTGAAGAACCGGATCAGCCTTGCGGCGTACCTGACGTCTTCGATGTTTTACCGTGATGCGTTGAACACGGTTTATGGGCTGGGCGGGGCCTATGCGAGCAACGTTTTGGGCTGGAGCGTGGTGCAAAGCGGCACCTTTGGCATTCTGGCGGCGATTACGGCGGCATTGGCAAGCTGGATCGGTGGCAAGCTGGATGCGCGGCTGGGACCAAAGCCGGTGATTGTGGGGTCGATCATCATTCTAGTGGGCGTTGTCATCGTGATGATGGGTCTGACGCCAACGTCGATTTTTGGGGTGACCTTGGCCGAAGGATCGGCCCTGCCAGATCAGATTTTCTATGTCTGTGGGGCGCTGATCGGGGCGGCAGGGGGCACGATTCAGGCGGCCAGTCGCACATTGATGGTGTACCACACGACGGAAGGTGAGGCGAACGGGGCCTTTGGGCTGTATGGTCTGTCAGGCAAGGCGACGGCGTTTCTGGCCCCGGCCTTGGTGACGGTGGCAACAGTTGCGACAGGGAATGCGCGCTTTGGCCTGGGGCCACTGATCGCCCTGTTCCTTATCGGGCTGGTTCTGCTAATCTGGGTGAAACCACAGGGCGACCGGTCATGATCCGACTTCTTTTGTTGACGCTGTTGCTGGCCGTGCCGGCCCATGCGGAAACCAAGGCGAACACGTTGTTCGGGGCCATGTCGGCCCCATCACAACAACCCTCCATGCCGGTGGGCAGCTATGCCAAGGGCTGTGCGGCGGGCAATGTGGAACTGCCGGAGTCAGGGCCGACATGGCAGGCGATGCGCCTGTCGCGCAACCGGCATTACGGCCAGCCGGTGCTGGTACAGTTTCTGGAAGAACTGTCAGTAGCGGCGACCAAGGTGGGTTGGGCGGGGTTGTATATTGGTGACATGAGCCAGCCACGCGGCGGGCCGATGACATCAGGGCATGCGAGCCACCAGATTGGTCTGGATGCGGATGTGTGGTGGTTGCCACCGCGCAGGCTGGATTTGTCACGGACGGAACGGGAAAATATCAGCTCCATCCCGGTGCGGTCGGCGGATCAGTTGTCGGTGACGGAAAACTGGACGCCAGCCACGCGGGCACTGTTGCGGGCGGCGGCGTTGGATAAACGGGTGGACCGCATCTTTGTGGCGGCAGCGGTGAAGATCGAGATTTGCAAGACGGCGACGGCGGCAGATAAGGTCTGGCTGCAGAAAATCAGGCCCGTGGCGGGGCATGATACGCATTTCCACATTCGCCTGCGTTGCCCGAAGGGGGCGTATACTTGTGAGACGCAGGCCCCCACAGTTTCGGAATTGTCGAATGGTGGGAACGGCTGCGATGATACGCTGATGTATTGGGTGACGGATTACCTGAACCCGCCCGATCCGGGTGATGCGCCGGTGGAACCCGAAGAACCCAAACGTGGCCCGCGTGATTACACCATGGCCGATTTGCCCGCCCAATGCGCAGACGTACTCAGCTCGGACTGACCATCGCGGCAATGGTAACGCTGGGCCTGCAGTCCAGCGCCAGCGCACCCATGCCCGCAGGGTTGGTGGGCAGTTTCCATTGGTCAATGAATGATGCGGCGTTTGGTGGGCTTTCGGCGATTGAGGTGGATGACACGGGTGTTAGTTTTGTGGCGATGTCGGACCGGGGGAACTTCTTTACCGGCACCCTGCACCGCGATGCACAGGGGCGGGTGGATGATGTGACGGATGTGGTGATCACACCTGTGACAGGGCGTGACGGGAAACGGTTGCGCAAGGGCAAGCTGGACACCGAAGGGTTGGCGATCGGGCAGGGCGGGATTTATGTCTCGCTTGAAGGGCCCGCGCAGGTGATGCGGTTCAAGACGCTGGAAGGTGAGGGCAAGGCGTTGCCATCGGCGGATGACTTTGCGGGGATGCAGCGGAATTCATCGCTGGAGGCGTTGGCGATTGATGCGGATGGGGCGCTGTATACCCTGCCGGAACGATCAGGACGGTTGGATGAGCCTTTTCCGGTGTATAGGTACAAGGATGGTTGGACGCAGCCCTTTACCATTCCACGGATCGGGGAATACCTGCCGACGGCGGCGGATTTTGGGCCGGATGGCAGGTTCTATGTGTTGGAACGGGAGTTCCACGGGCTGCTGGGGTTTCAAAGCCGGGTGCGGCGGTTTGTGGTCAGGGGCGATGCGATTGATGCAGGTGAGACGCTGATTGAAACGGCGATTGGCCAGCATGACAACCTTGAAGGCTTGTCGGTGTGGCGCGACAGCGAGGCAAAGCTGCGCCTGACGATGATATCGGATGATAACTTTCGGTTTTTCCAATCCACCCAGATTGTGGAATACACCGTTCCCGATTGACCCTTTGGGCGCGCGGGCGTAGGGACACGGTGCCCGAACGGGACAAGTCTCCGACCACCTTGGAAAAACGGAAAAACATCATGCGTCTTTTGCCCGCCATTCTGGCGATGGCCATCATAGTGGTGGCGTCCAACATCCTTGTGCAGTTCCTGTTTGGGGATTGGCTGACATGGGGTGCCTTTACCTATCCCTTCGCCTTTCTGGTCACCGATATCACCAACCGCCTGATGGGTGCGCCTGCCGCGCGGCGTGTTGTGGTGGCTGGGTTTGGCGTGGGGCTGGTCTGTTCGCTGATCGGCACGCAAGTGATGGGTGAATTCGGGCCGTTGGTCACACTGCGTGTGGCGCTGGGGTCGGGGCTGGCGTTTTTGTGTGCGCAACTGCTGGACGTGTATGTGTTTGATCGGCTGCGGGCGGGATCGTGGTGGAAGGCGCCGCTGGTATCCACCCTGTTCGGGTCCAGCCTTGATACAGCGATCTTTTTCACTACGGCGTTTTCGGCGCAACTGACGCTGCTGGAACCCGCCAATGACGTGAGTTGGGCCAACGCCGTTTTGCCGCTGCTGGGCGTAGGCCCGGACGCACCCCTGTGGATGTCGCTGGCGCTGGCGGATTGGAGCGTGAAACTGTTGCTCGCTTTGGTGGCACTTCTGCCATTCCGCCTGCTGATTGCGCGGATGACGCTGCAACGCGCATAAAAAACTTTTGACAAACCTGAAAATTGTGCGACGATTCGGTTATTGGCAACATTTTGAAAGGAGGTGATCCAGTGTCTAGAGTGATGTTGGAGAGACGCGTCGGGACAGTCATGGGGAGTGTTTTCTGAGGGCAGCCCTTCGGCAAACAGACCACGTGATTGGGACAGATTCCTAACTGGCCCATCTCCTTAGATCTCGGAAAGGGTCGCTGTTACAGGCGACCCTTTCTCTTTTTGTGTGGTGCGGATAGCGTACGGTCATGTTGCGGATCAACGACACCATCACCATTGCCGACTGGGAACTGACGGAAAGCTTTATGCGGTCGTCGGGGCCGGGTGGGCAGAATGTGAACAAGGTATCATCGGCGGTGGAGTTGCGGTTCGAGGCGGAACGCACGCCGCATCTGGGGCCTGCGGCCAAGGCGCGACTGAAACGGCTGGCGGGACGGCGCTGGACGAATGAAGGCGCGATTGTCATTCAATGTGAAGAAACCCGCAGTCAGGTGCGCAACCGCGAGTTGGCACGCGAAAGGCTGGCGGATTTGATCCGGGCCGCGCTGGTGGTGCCACGACGGCGGATTGCCACGAAGCCGACGCTGGGCAGTCAACGGCGCAGGTTGGTGGCAAAGGCGGTGCGCAGCGATGTGAAAGCGGGGCGTGGGCCTGTGGGTGAGGAGGATTGATGGAGAGCCTGATTGACCGCCGTGCCCGGCTGATGGGGCCGAATGTGCCGACGTTTTATCGCACACCGGTGCATATCGTGCGGGGGCAGGGGGTTTGGCTGTGGGATGCGGACGGGAAAAAGTACCTCGATTGCTATAACAACGTCGCACATGTGGGCCATTGCCACCCGCGCGTGGTGGCGGCGATTGCCGCGCAGGCGGGCACGTTGAACACCCATACGCGGTATCTGCATGACACGGTTTTGGACTATATCGAGCGGCTGACGGGCACTTTGGGGCACGGTCTGACGCAGGCGATCATGGTCTGCACGGGAAGCGAGGCGAACGACATTGCCATCCGCATGGCGCAGGCGGTGACCGGCAACACGGGCATGATTGCGACGGATAACACCTATCACGGCAACACGGCTTTGGTCAGCCAGCTGTCCACCCGCAAACTGCCGATTGGGGGCTATGCGCCGTGGGTGCGGCTGGTGCCGTCGCCGGATACGCTGGCCCCGTTTGGTGGGGATGCGGCGG
>JANNBG010000423.1:0-1884 GCA_031385205.1 Rhodobacterales bacterium | reverse complement strand
CTAAACCAACCGCTCGACCATCATCTGTTTGATATTGGCGATGGCTTTGGCCGGGTTCAGCCCTTTGGGGCAGTTCTTGGCGCAGTTCATGATGGTGTGGCAGCGATACAGCTTGAACGGATCTTCCAGCTCGTCCAGCCTCTCGCCCGTCGCCTCGTCCCGGCTGTCCACGATCCAGCGGTAGGCGTGCAACAGTGAGGCCGGTCCCAGATAGCGGTCGCCGTTCCACCAATAGCTGGGGCAGGATGTGGAACAACAGGCGCACATGACGCATTCGTAGAGGCCGTCGAGTTTGCTGCGGTCCTCGATGGATTGCTTCCATTCCTTGGCCGGCCGATTGGTCTTTGTCTCCAGCCACGGCATGATCGACGCATGTTGCGCATAGAAATGTGTCAGGTCCGGGATCAGGTCTTTCACCACCGCCATATGCGGCAGCGGATAAATCTTCACATCACCCTTCACCTCGTCCAGCCCGTAAATGCAGGCCAGCGTGTTGATCCCGTCGATGTTCATCGCGCAAGACCCGCAAATCCCTTCACGGCAAGACCGCCGGAAGGTCAGCGTCGGGTCAATTTCCGATTTGATCTTGATAAGCGCGTCCAGAACCATCGGCCCGCAGGCGTCCATATCGACGAAATAGGTATCCACCCGCGGATTCTCGCCATCTTCCTGATTCCAGCGGTAAATCTGGAATTTGCGCACATTCGCACCCGCCGGTTTCGGCCAGGTTTTGCCGGTGCGGATTTTCGAATTCTTGGGCAGGGTGAACTGGACCATGATTTAAGGCTTCCATTCAGGATAGGAATACAGCGGGCGCGACGGGGCCATACCCGACCGTTCAAACACGCATTGGTCGAACACGGCCGATGGGTCACGCCCTTGGATATAGTCGGATGAAATATTCAGCTCGATGTTCCCGGCAACCTTGCCGTCCGAGCTGACGCCGACGCCCACCTCGCCACGCGGTTGCTGCGCCAGACGCGCGCGTTGAAAACATTCGCGTTCCGCCTGTGGCAAGGGCACCGGCCCGCAAGCGGACAGCAGCAGCAGGGCAAAGACGGCATAACGCATCAGAAATTCCACTCCGCTGGCAAGGATGACAGACCCAGCGATTTGAAACACGCCAGCGTCGCAGGCCGCGTGCCAATCGCCAGCACATTATCCACCGTGCTGGTGCCCGCCGAAACCGCCACATCCCGCGCCAGCATCCGCATTTCCTGCGGGCTCGCGTTATCCAGAATACAAACCGACGCGCCTTTGGCCTGCGGCGCAGGCATGTAATCCTCCAACACCGGCACTACGACCGTCTCCGCCGCCGCGCGCGTCACATCATCGGCCACCTGCTGGGGGGAGCAGGCGGCGAGCAGCGCAACCATCCACAAACGCACCCTCATTTGCGTGGCCGCACAACGCGCTCAACCGCAGGCATCAGATCGTTGTTATCCTCAATCCGCAGCATAGAGATATCTTTCACGGCTGGCGCAAACCACGGGAAATCAGCAGTCAGTTGCTGCACCGCCAGAACACATGTGACGGCATCAACCCCATCATTGCCAAAGTAAACAGACCCCTGCATCCGCTCAAACCCGTGCTGCCGTAATGCCGCGCCAACATCAGTATACGCGTTCTGCCAAGACGCATTGTGGTAGCTTTGCTTCAGCACTGTCGTATCCAGATCAAACGCAATCGCGAACACTGAGGCATTCCTTTTTGAGTTATGTCCGATCGGCGAACGTACGTTCATCGCATCCACTCCATGACCTTGTTTGGGTTAACATATCAGTAAACCCTCGCCTTTGGTGCGATCTTCTTCAGGTCAATCCCACCCTCTTCCTGCGTCGTCAGCGGCTCCAGATGCACGGGCCGCGCGCCCAGCCGCACCTT
>JANNBG010000413.1:0-2384 GCA_031385205.1 Rhodobacterales bacterium | reverse complement strand
CATTTGAAGACGCCACGCTTTACCACACCGGGGCCGGTGACGCGGCATCTGGATGCCAAGGGGTATGAGGTGACCACGGGCATCGGGCCGGACCTGATGACGGGGGCGCGGGATGCGGTGGCGGGGATGATTGATCTGCTGTGCGCCACGCGGGGGATGTCTGCGGTGGACGCCTATATGCTGTGTTCAACCTGCGGCGATCTGCGGATATCGGAAATTGTGGATATGCCGAACTGGGTGGTCAGTTTCTATTTCCCGCGTTACGTGTTCGAATAGGCGCGGATGGTGCCTAAAATATGGGCAGCCATTCAACCAGCGGGATCAATGCGCCCAAAAGACCGCCAAATGCCCGCTTGCCGGAAGCATAGGAATCGGCCCAACGTGCAGATGTGCTTGTTGACGGCCTCTGTGCTGGGGCTAGCTGCGTTGGGAATTGGATGGGGGTTGGGATGATTCAGGTCGAAGGGCGCGCGGCATATCTGGGGTATGAGACGTGGTACCGGGTGACGGGTGACCTTTCATCGGGCAAGTCGCCGGTCTTTATTCTGCATGGTGGGCCGGGGGCGGCGCATAACTATGTCGACAGCTACAAGCACCTTGCGGCGGATGGGCGCGCGGTGGTGCATTACGACCAGTTGGGCTGTGGCAATTCGACCATCCTGCCCGACAAGGGCGGTGATTTCTGGACCGTGCAACTGTTTGTGGACGAGCTGGAAAGTCTGGTGGACCATCTGGGGGTGCGTGCCGGTTTCCATGTGCTGGGGCAAAGTTGGGGCGGGATGCTGGGGGCAGAATATGGCACGCGCAGGCCACAGGGCCTGAAGTCGCTGACGATTGCGAATTCGCCGGCATCGATGGCGCTGTGGAGCAGTGAGGCGATGCGGCAACGGGCCGAGATGCCGCAGGATATTCAGGATACGCTGAACACATACGAGGCATTGGGGGATTACGGCAACGCGGATTATCAGGCGGCAACGATGTGGGTATACGAACGCCACGTCTGCCGCGTGGTGCCGTTTCCGCCCGAAGTGACGGAAACGTTCGAGCAAGTGGCGCGCAATCCGACGGTATACAACGAGATGAACGGGCCGAACGAGTTTTTCGTGATCGGCACGTTGAAGAACTGGGATGTGATCCCGGAATTGCCCAAGATCAACGTGCCGACGCTGGTGATATCAGGGCGCTATGATGAGGCGACACCGGCCTGTGTGCAGCCCTACAAGGACCATATCACAGGTGCGGAATGGGTAATTTTTGAGGACAGCAGCCACATGCCGCATGTGGAAGAGATGACTTTGTGCATGGCAACGGTGGGTGGGTTTCTGAACAAGCACGACTAACGATATAAAAAACGGGGAGATAGGCATGAAAAAACTTCTGATGGCCAGTGTGATGGCCTGTCTGTGCGGCACGGTTGCGCAGGCGGAATACATGACAGAACACCGGGGTGGCACGATGCGTCTTGTGGCGCGGTCTGCGGCGGGCACGGTGGACCCGCATATCAACTATACGCTGCAATACTGGCAAATTTATCAGGGGCTGTATGACGGCTTGCTGGCCTTCAAAAAGGCACCGGGCGCGGATGGGTTTGCCAAGGTGCCAGATTTGGCCGAGGCGATGCCAGAGGTTTCGAATGACGGCAAGACCTATACGTTCAAGATCCGCAAAGGGGTGATGTTCTCGAACGGGCAGGAAATGGGCGTGAAGGATGTGGTGGCATCGTTCCAGCGTATCTTCAAAGTGTCCAGCCCGACGGCGGGCGGGTTTTATGCGGTGATCGTGGGGGCGGATGCGTGCCTTGCGGAGCCTGCAACCTGCACGCTGGAAGGTGGCGTTGTGGGGGATGAGGCGGCGGGCACGGTGACGATCAACCTGACGCGGCCGGATGCGGAGTTTTTTGACAAGCTGGCGCTGCCGCATGCCGTCATTTTACCTGCCGATACTCCTGCGACCGATCTGGGCACCGTGCCTGCACCCGGCACCGGGGCCTATACGATTTCGGCCTATGACCCGAACACGGGCATGACGATGACGCGCAATCCGCATTTCAAAGTGTGGAGCGAGGATGCGCAGCCGGATGGCTATCCGGATGTGATTCAATACGATTTCGGCTTGACGGATGAGGCGGAAGTGACAGCGGTGCAAAACGGCGAAGCGGACTGGATGTTTGACCAGCCGCCAACGGACCGGTTGGGCGAAATCGGGACGACCTATAAGGATCAGGTCTATATCACGCCGCTGACGGCATGGTGGTATGCGCCGATGAACACGAATATCCCGCCGTTTGACAACGTGAATGCGCGGCAGGCGGTGAACTTTGCGATTGACCGTAACGCCTTGGTCAACCTGTTTGGTGGGCCGGTACTGGCATCGCCCGTGTGCCA
>JANNBG010000411.1:0-2226 GCA_031385205.1 Rhodobacterales bacterium | reverse complement strand
CCGCCGCATTGGCCAGCCGACCATCGGCATAGTGTCCCTCGGCTGCCCCAAGGCGCTGGCCTTCACCCCCAAACCACCATCACCCACGCAATACCCCCCGCTATCGCCGTCACTGCCACCGCGGCGGAGCCTGCGTCCTTGGCGCGGCCGGCCCGTGGGTCGTGGTCTTCGCTGATGTAATCCACGCATTCCTCGATCGCGGTGTTCACCAGTTCCATCACCAGTACCATCAGCCCGATCGCCAGGATCAGCGCGCGTTCGCCGCCCGTCAGCGGCATGGCAAAGGCCAGCGCGGCAGAGACCACATTCACCACTGTCCATTGCCGCAATGATTTCTCGCGCGCCCAGGCGCTGCACCAGCCTGCCCATGACCACTTTGCCGTATTGCCGATGCGCTGCAGTTCTTCACCAATGTTCATGGCACCCCCCGTTTGCTGGGCAGGTTAGCCGCCGATGCCCTGTGCTTTCAAGGCGGCAACCGTGCGGGCCACAATTGCCTTGCGTTGCGCGTTTGGCGGGTGGCTGCCCAGAAACTGGTCGCCCGGGTCGGGCAGGCGGTCAAAGAACGCGGCGCCCCGCACCGGGTCAAACCCCGCGCGCAGGGCAATTTCGGCGCCCAGGGCATCCGCCTCCAGCTCATAATCACGGCTGTAGGTGCGGGCACCCACTTCGGCGCCCAAATCCTGTGCCGCGCGAATGGCCTCGGCATCGGCCCCCGCCCCTTGGGCCAACACAGCGGCGACCAACGCACCCGCCATCGCGGTCTGTTCGCGCTTGGCAATGTGGCCCAGAATGTGGTGGGCGGATTCGTGGCCCAGCACAAAGGCAATCTCATCCGCGTTGCGCGCATCAGCAATCAACGCCAGCGTGAACCCCACCACAGGCCGCCCGCGCGGATCCTGCATCTGAAACGCATTGGGTGGCAATTCCGGGTCAGGGTGCACCACAATCTGCAGATTGCAGCTGACGCCCCGTGCCCGCGCGCGGCACAGGGCCTCGGCCACCGGTTCGACACGGTTGACCACATCGACAAAGGTGGCAACGGCGGCTTGCGGCACCGACCCCGGCACCGGGGCTGACAGGCCAAGCGGGGCCACCGGACCAGTGGCGTTGACGCAGGCCGACAGCAAAAGCCCCAGAAGGATGAGGGTAAAACGGGGCATGCCAGACTCCTTGGGTTTCCAGACACCTAGCAAAACTGTGGCCAAGGGCCAGCCCTCATCACGGCAAATTCAGCAGGAGGGGTTGAGATCGCGCAAAACAGACCATAGCCTGCTGTCATGTTTACCATCGAACACGAATTTGACGCGACGGTCATCACCTTGGTGGATGAAGGCCCGGGCTATCTGCAAGAGGATGTGACGATTGCAGCGTTTGAAGACTGCGTGACGATCGAACAGCATGATCCGCGCACGGACACGCTTTTGCGTCTGACCCTGTCGATGGGGCAAATCGCCGATCTTGCGGCGGCGTTGAACCTGCCAGAAGGCAGCTACCGGATCACGCCGTCATAGACGTAAGGGGCGCGCCACATGACCACGGGTTTCTACTGGGACGAACGCTGTTTCTGGCATGGCGGCGGCAATTATGCCTTTACCTTTCCCGTGGGCGGCCTCGTGCAGCCCCTGCCGGGCGGGTTGCCCGAAAACCCGGAAACGAAACGCCGCCTGGTCAACCTGATGCGCGTCACGGGGTTGGATCAGCATCTGGCCATGCAGGGGGCCGCACCGGCACCATGGCACGCCCTCGCCCGCGTGCATCCCGACAGCTATCTGCGGGCGTTCAAGACGCTGTCTGATGCCACTGGCGGCGAACTTGGGCCCCGCGCGCCCTTTGGGCCGGGCGGGTTTGACATTGCGGCACTGTCGACCGGCCTGTGCATTGCCGCGCTGACGGATGTGCTGTCGGGAAAGGTGCACAACGCCTATGCCCTGTCGCGCCCGCCGGGGCATCATTGCCTGCCCGACCATCCCAATGGGTTTTGCCTGCTGGCCAACCTCGCCGTTGCCATTCGCACCGCACCGGGTGTGCGCGTGGCGGTGGTGGATTGGGATGTGCATCATGGCAACGGGACAGAAGCCATCTTTTACGACGACCCGGAAGTGCTGACCATCAGCCTGCATCAGGACCGCAACTACCCGTTGGACACAGGGCATGCAAAGGACCGGGGTACGGGTGCGGGCGTGGGGGCCAACCTCAACATCCCCCTGCCCCCCGGCACCGGGC
>JANNBG010000399.1:0-4609 GCA_031385205.1 Rhodobacterales bacterium | reverse complement strand
TGGCACAGACCGTCTGCAAATCGACATGGCGGCGAACGAGGATGGCGTGACGATGGTGGAGACGGCGAATGGCACGACCATTACGGTGCCTTGGGCCAATGCGGGTACGCTGGGTGCCAATGACCCGACAGAGGTGGTGATCGAACTGCGTGGCGTGACGGGGATGACGTTGAACGATCTGGAATTTCTGAGTGGTGCGCCGGACAGCACCCTGAATGGAACGGCAGGCAACGATACACTGACATCAGAAGGCGAAGGGAGTTACGATCTGTTCTACGGGCTGGGGGGCGATGACAGCCTGCTGTTAACAGGTAGCACAGAAGGCTTTGGTGGCGCGGGGAATGATTCCATGCAGGTCACCGGCAGTGCTGTGGGTTTTGGTGACGCTGGAAATGATGTGCTTGGTGGCAATGAGTCTGCGACCTTGTTTGGTGGTGCCGGCGATGACCGATTGGGCGCCGATTCTTTTGCCGATAGTGGTGCTTCCTCTGCGCCGCTGACTCTGGACGGCGGGGATGGCAACGACACGCTGTCTGCGGGTCACGAATTTACCGATAATATTGGCTCTGACGCCTTTGCAGAGGTCAGCGGTGGCAATGGCGATGACCTGATCGTTCTGCGTGGTGTCAGTGAAGCATTTGGTGGGGCAGGCGATGATACGTTTGGTCTGAAAAGCGAGAGTATTGCCACGGGCGGTGACGGGGATGATACGTTCGTGGTCTTACAGAACATCAACGCTAATCCGGGCGATAACGACCCCGGCGATCCCGAACCCATCAGGCTTACGGATTTTGTGCAGGGCTCGGACCGTTTGCAGATCGACATGGCCGCAAATGCCGCTGCTGTGACGATTACCGAAACAGCAGCAGGCACGACGATCCGGGTGCCGTGGCTGAAAAGCACGTTGCTAAGTGACAATGACCCCAGCGAGGTTGTGATCCAGTTAGCGGGCGTCAAAGGCTTGACCTTGTCCGATCTGGAGTTTGTGGATGGCAACGAAGCGGTCGCAGCATAGACGCGGCTACGGCCTCTCCCGGTTCAGCGCCGGTTCCGCCGCAGGCTGCGCCACGCCCGCCAGCCGCTTTTTCACCACCGCCCCCAACCCGCCCCTTGTGGGCGCATAGACCTGCTTGCTCGCCTCCACCATCAGCACACCCCCCACCAGCCACGGCCCGAACCTGCGCCCCGTGCGTTCCCAGAAATCTGCCGTGCGCAGCCAGAACCTGCCCTGTGACGGCGGGCCGAACAGCGCCACGGTACTGCGGTCTGGCGTAAAGCCATGTGCCTTTAACTGCGCCTCTAACTGCGCCATCGAATAAGGCCGCCCATACCCGAACGGCGTGCCATCCCTGCGCGCCCACAGGCCTGACCGGTTGGGCACAATAAACAACGCCCGCCCCCCCGGCCCCAGCACACGGTGCGCCTCATCCAAGACCGCGCCCGGCTGGTCTGATGTTTCCAACCCGTGCAGCATCACCAGCCGGTCCACCATGCCCGTGGGCAGAGGCCAGGCATCCTCTTCCACCAGCGCACTCACGTTATCCATGCCCGCAGGCCACGGCATCACGCCTTGCGGGCCCGGCATCATGCCAATCACCCGGCGCGCATGTTCCAGATATGGTCGCAGCAAGGGCACGGCAAAGCCGAATCCCGCGACGGTCATGCCATGGACGCCATCGGGAGACCACAGCCGCACAACCTGATCGCGCACAGCCCTTTGCGCCACCCGCCCCAACTGCGTGCGGTAATAGAAACTGCGCAGATCAACCACGTCGAGGTGCATTGCGCCTGCCGTCCTTTGGCCCCAAGTTAGCCCCAACATACCCGGATGATGGACAAAGACCATGGCGCTTGCACTGCTGACCATTCCCTGCCTGACTGATAACTACGCCTATCTGATCCATAATGATGCCACAGGTGAAACCGCCCTGATCGACGTGCCAGACGCAGCCCCCATCTTGGCCGCCCTTCAGGCGCGCAACTGGACGCTGCACCACATCCTGCTGACGCATCACCACGACGACCACATCCAAGGCGTGCCTGCGATGGTTGCCGCCACAGGTGCAAAGGTTACAGGGGCCACCGCCGATGCGCACCGCCTGCCGCCCTTGGATACGCAAGTCAAGGAAGGCGATACCCTGCTCATCTGCGGCGAGGATTGCCATATCATCGACGTGTCCGGCCATAGCATTGGCCATATCGCCTTTCACATGCCCCACAGCAACCTCGTCTTCACAGCTGACAGCCTGATGGCCCTGGGCTGCGGCCGTCTGTTTGAGGGCCCCGCCGATATGGCCTATGCCAGCCTCTTGAAATTGGCCGCTTTGCCCGGTGATCCCCTCGTCTGTTCGGGTCATGAATACACCGCCAGCAATGCGCGCTTTGCTGCCACCCTTGAACACGGCAATCCCGCACTTATTTCGAGGATTGCGGATGTTACGGCCAAACGCGCGAAAGGCGAAGCCACCGTCCCCACCCGCCTGTCACTTGAACT
Source organism: Rhodobacterales bacterium (assembly GCA_031385205.1). GTDB lineage: Bacteria > Pseudomonadota > Alphaproteobacteria > Rhodobacterales > Rhodobacteraceae > JAAFHS01. The sequence goes on along the minus strand of JANNBG010000399.1, from coordinate 2,115 downwards.
CGCCACCAACCCCTATCTGCGCGCCCATTTGCCCAGCCTGAAAACCGCCGTTGGGCTGCCGAATGCCACGGACGAACAGGTTTTCGCCGCAATCCGGACCCGCAAAGACCACTTCTGATACCATACCGATCACATTTCGCATCAACCCAACACGAAACCGAAATGCTGCTGCGAATTGTCTTGAACTACGCGAAATAAAACCGAACCTTAACTCCATGAGGCCACGGTTGAATGTGGGGGCACCCCCACCCGACCCTGAAGAACAGGAGCACACAACGTGCCATCTTTTTCGACGACACTGGAACAGGCCATTCACGGCGCATTGGCGCTGGCAAATGCCCGCAAGCATGAACTCGCCACGCTGGAGCATTTGCTCTTGTCGCTGCTGGATGAACCCGACGCCGCGCGCGTGATGAAGGCGTGTTCGGTCAACCTTGACGACCTGCGCAAGACGCTGGTTGATTTCATCGACGATGATCTGTCCACCTTGGTGACGGATGTCGAAGGGTCCGAGGCTGTGCCCACAGCGGCATTCCAACGCGTCATCCAACGCGCGGCGATCCATGTGCAATCATCCGGCCGGAACGAGGTGACAGGCGCCAACGTGCTGGTCGCGATTTTTGCCGAGCGCGAATCCAACGCGGCTTATTTCCTGCAGGAGCAGGACATGACACGCTATGACGCGGTGAATTTCATCGCGCATGGCGTGGCAAAAGACCCGTCATTCGGCGAGGCGCGCCCCCTGCAGGGGTCAGACGAGCCGACTGAGACGCCCAAGGCCGAGGCGGGCGAGGCGAAGGAATCCGCGCTTTCCAAATATTGCGTCGATCTGAACGTCAAAGCCCGCAAGGGCGAGGTTGATCCCCTGATCGGGCGTGACATGGAAGTGGAACGCTGCATTCAGGTGCTGTGCCGTCGGCGGAAGAACAACCCGCTGCTGGTGGGCGATCCGGGCGTTGGCAAAACCGCGATTGCCGAAGGGCTGGCCTGGAAGATCGTCAAGGGAGAAACACCGGAAATATTGGCGCATGCGACGATCTTTTCGCTGGATATGGGCGCGCTGCTGGCGGGTACGCGGTATCGGGGTGACTTTGAAGAACGCCTGAAGGCGGTTGTCAAAGAAATGGAAGATCACCCCGACGCGATCCTGTTCATTGACGAGATTCACACTGTCATCGGGGCCGGGGCGACCAGTGGTGGGGCGATGGATGCGTCAAACCTGCTGAAACCCGCGTTGCAGGGCGGCAAACTGCGCTGCATGGGGTCTACGACCTACAAGGAATTCCGCCAGCATTTCGAAAAGGACCGCGCGTTGTCACGCCGGTTCCAGAAGATTGACGTGAACGAGCCGTCGGTCGAGGATTCGGTGAAAATCCTGATGGGGTTGAAACCCTATTTCGAGGAACACCACGATCTGCGCTATACCCACGACGCCATCCGTTTGGCGGTGGAACTGTCGGCCCGCTACATCCACGACCGCAAACTGCCCGACAAAGCGATTGATGTGATCGACGAGGCGGGTGCGGCGCAACACTTGGTCACCGAATCCAAACGTCGCAAGACGATTGGCGTGAAAGAAATCGAGGCTGTCGTGGCCAAAATCGCCCGCATCCCACCGAAGTCGGTATCGAAGGACGATGCCGAAGTGCTGCGTGATCTGGACAAATCGCTAAGGCGTGTCGTGTTCGGCCAAGATGCCGCCATCACCGCCCTGTCCTCCGCCATCAAACTCGCCCGTGCGGGCCTGCGCGAACCCGAAAAGCCGATCGGCAACTATCTGTTCGCCGGGCCAACCGGTGTGGGCAAGACCGAGGTGGCAAAGCAGCTGGCATCCGTGCTGGGGGTGGAACTGCTGCGGTTCGATATGTCGGAATACATGGAAAAACACGCCGTTTCCCGCCTGATCGGCGCCCCGCCCGGCTATGTCGGCTTTGATCAGGGCGGCATGCTGACCGACGGCGTTGACCAGCATCCCCATTGTGTGCTGCTACTGGACGAGATCGAAAAGGCCCATCCGGATGTCTACAACATCCTGCTGCAAGTAATGGATCACGGCAAGCTGACCGATCACAACGGCCGCGCGGTCGATTTCCGCAACGTCGTGCTGATCATGAC
>JANNBG010000395.1:0-1888 GCA_031385205.1 Rhodobacterales bacterium | reverse complement strand
ATGCGGATGGGCGTGCGTCCCGACGCGCTGAGCATTTCGACCACGCGCCCCGATGGCCCGGTGATTGAAGGTCGGATTTATGTGACCGAGTTGCTTGGCGGCGACATGTTGGTGGATGTACAGCTTGCCGACGCCCGGATCAGGGTCAAGACCAGCACCGAGTTTGCGGGCAAGTCCGATGACGCCTGCTACATGACGGTTAACCGCGATAAATGGCATCTGTTCGATATCGACGATGGCCATGCTTATTTCTGAAACCGCCCCCGCCTATGATCTGGCGCTTGACGCCTTCATGGCCAGCAGTGGCGCGCGGGATGTGCCGGGCATGTATCATGCCGTGCGCAAACTGGCGTATTTTTCCAGCCCGGATCGGTCGCCCGAAGCGGTGATGCGCGACGGGCGCGGGGCCTGCACCGCCAAGCATATCCTGTTGCGCGATCTGTTGCGGCGGCATGGTGAAGCCGCAGAAGTTGAGTTCGTGGCAGGCGATTTTGCTGCCGGTATGCCGCAAGTGGTGTCTATGCCTGCGCCCCTGCGCGACATGATCCGTACTGCCGGGATCAGCGATTTTCATTGCTATGTGGTCTGGCAAAATGCCGGACACGAGGTCCGGCTGGATGCGACATGGCCCGACGCGCTGGCCGATCATGGATTTCCGGTGAATGCGGGATGGACCGGCAGCGGCGATACGATCCTTGCCATCACGCCGAGCGGGATCAGCCGCCGGGCCGAGGATGTGATCAACGCCAAGGCCCGGCTTTTGTCGGTTCTGACCACCGAACAAGCCGAAAAACGCCGCGTTTTCCTAAAACTGCTGTCGGACTGGATTGCGACGATTTCCTGAGGGGGGACCAAACATGGCCAAGACACGCGCCTTTGTCGGGATTGATGCCGGGACCACCGGCTGTATGGTTATCGTGTTCGACGAGGCCGGCAATGCGGTGGGACAAGGCTATTGCGAATACGATTGCACCTCGCCCCAACCCGGCTGGATCGAGCAGGATATGGATGCGGTCTGGCGCGGTATCTGTGCGGCCACCAAACAGGCCGTGGCCAAGGCGGACTTGCCACCCGAGTCCTATCATTCGGTCGGCCTGTCCAGCCAGCGCGGCACCTTTGGCCTGTTGGATGAACACCGTCGGCCCTTGATGAATTCACTGGTCTGGAACTGCGGCCGTGCGCTGAAAAGCGTCGAGGCGATTTCGGCCAAGTTTACCCCCGAGGAACACCAGAAACATACCGGCATGCAGATCAGCCCGCTGTGGTCGGCGGCCAAGATCATCTGGCTGCGCGAAAACCAACCCGACCTGTTCGATGCTGCGCGTTGGTTCGTCAACGGGCAGGAATACTTCCTGTGGCGGATGGGGGCCGAGGATTGGGCAACCGATCCCGCCTCGCTGACCCTGAACGGCATGATGGACATCGCCAAACTGGACTGGTCCGACCGCATTCTGGATATCTGCGGCATCGGGCGCGACCGCCTGCCTCCGGTGGGTACGCCTGCGACCATGGCGGGGCGGCTGTCCAAGGCCGCAGCGCATGAAACCGGCCTGCCCGAAGGCGTGATCCTGTGCCGGGGGGCTGGTGACCAACAGTGCGCGGCCATCGGCGCGGGCGTGATCCGGCAGGGCATGGCGGAATTTACCGTGGGCACTTCGGGGGTGATGGTGGCCCATCTGGACAGCGTTGCGCGGATCAAGGGTAACAAGCTTTGGTGGGGCGGGCATGGCGTGCCGGGGGCCTGGGATATCGAAGGGGGTGCGTTTTCGCTGGGCGCATCCTTGCGCTGGTGGCGCGATCAGTTGGGCCGCAATGAACTGGACGAAAGCGTTGCCAGCAAGCGCAGCGTCTATTCGGTGATGGTTGATCAGGCGGGGCGGTCCAAACC
>JANNBG010000383.1:0-2517 GCA_031385205.1 Rhodobacterales bacterium | reverse complement strand
GCACGACGGTCACTTATCACGCGGCGATCCCGGCGCTGCACACGGGCGATGCGGCAGGCGATGTGCTGACGTCCGTGGAACGGCTGGCGTTTCTGGGGGTCAACAGCGTCTATGTGGGCAATGCGCGCGACATGACGATTTTTGCATCGGCGACGGGTTTTGAGGTGCGGGCAGGATCAGGGGCGGAAACGGTGTTTGATGCGACGGGCACGATGGCGGTGTCGTTTCGCGCGCCGGTGCAGGGGGTGACATTAACCAGCGATCTGACAGCGCTGGTGGGCAGCCGGGGGGCCGAGGGCGATACGTTTGTCGGGGCGCGTGAGGTGACGCTGACGGGATTTGATGATGTGGTGAATGTGTCCGTTGGTTTCGATACCAAGTCACCGTCGTTCTTCTTGGGTGCCGGTGATGACCACCTCACTTTGACCCAACCAAGGAGCGCGTCGGGCCTTTCTTTGCCGGGCCCGGCCCCGGTGTTTGATGGCGGTGCGGGCAATGACGTTCTGACGATATTCAGCAGCCTCGCGGCGGCCACAATTTATGGCGGCACGGGGAATGATACCCTGTCATGCGACAGCCTCTACGCGCCGTCGTATCTGTTTGGTGGGGCTGGAGATGATGTCATGACGAACCTAACGACGCCCGAGGGCGGTGGCGGGCGTGCCTTTGGCGGTGATGGCGATGACACGATGACAATGCGGGGCGTAGGTTTTGGTGTCTCTGGAGGGGCAGGGAATGACACGATTTCTGCCACCTCCTATGTCGGGGTGACGGGGCAGAACTCTCTGGAAGGCAATGACGGGAACGATACGCTGACGATCACGCAGACGTCTTACATTGGTGGGCCTGACATACCGAATACGACGATCATTCTGGTGAATGGAGGGGCTGGTGATGATACAATCACAGGTGCGGCCAATCAGGGTGATTTTTGGCCGCGTTTCCGTGACCACTTCACGTTCAATGCCGACTGGGGCGACGATGTCATCTTTAACTTTGATGATGAAACACCTGGCGAAGTGGGCAACGATGATTTCATTGTGTTCGAGAACACCGCCGCCAGTGGTCTGGACAGCTTTGCCGACTTGACGGTGACGCAAGGCGTGGGCTTTACGCTGGTCAGCTTTGGCACCAATTCCATCCGGTTGGAGGGCGAAGTGGCCACGAATTTCACCGCCGAGGACGTGCTGTTCATCTGAGGTGGACTGCGTCCCTGCCCGGATGCCGTAAATCCGGGCAACTGGGGCAGGTCCGGTCATGCGCTTGCAAGAATCCGATTGACCCATGCCCGTGCCTGTGGTGCCCTTGAGTGATATTTGACCAGATGGTCAGGGCTGCTTGGGGGACACCATGACAACACCGGGCGCGAACCTGCGGATCAATGGGCCACGGCTGTGGGACAGTGTGATGGCAATGGCGCAGATCGGGCCGGGGGTGGCGGGGGGGAACAACCGCCAGACCCTGACGGATGCGGATAGTGCAGGGCGGCATTTGTTTGCGGGGTGGTGCGCTGCTGCGGGCATGACCATGGGGGTGGATACCATGGGCAATATGTTCGCGACGCGTGCGGGGGAGGAGGATTTGTTGCCGGTGTACATGGGCTCGCACTTGGATACGCAGCCGACGGGGGGCAAGTATGACGGCGTTCTGGGCGTTCTGGGCGCTTTGGAGGTGGTGCGGTCCTTGAACGACATGGGGGTGCGGACGCGGCATCCGATCGTGGTGGCGAACTGGACGAACGAGGAAGGCGCACGCTTTGCGCCGGCGATGCTGGCGTCGGGCGTGTTTGCGGGGCTGCACACGCAGGACTATGCGTATGGGCGTGTGGATATGGATGGCTTGCGGTTCGGGGATGAGTTGGCGCGGATCGGGTGGGTTGGGTCCGAGGTTGTGGGTGCGCGTCGCATGCATGCAATGCTGGAATTGCACATCGAACAGGGGCCGATATTGGAGGCCTCTGGCGTTGAGATCGGCGTGGTCACGCACGGGCAGGGCTTGTGGTGGCTGGAGGTGACGCTGACGGGGGTTGATGCGCATACGGGGTCTACGCCGATGGGGATGCGGTCTAATGCGGGGCTGGGCATGGCGCGGGTGGTGGAGCGGGTGCACCAGATTGCGATGGGGCACCAGCCGGGGGCGGTGGGCACGGTGGGGCAGATGAAGGTGTTCCCGAACTCGCGGAATGTCATTCCGGGGCGCTGTGTGTTCACGGTGGATATCCGTAGCCCTGATCAGGGCAAGCTGGATGCGATGCGGGGGGAAGTGGAGCGTTCTGTTGCGGCGGTGGCGGCGGAATTGGGGCTGGAGTTCGGGATTGAAGTGGTGGGGCATTTCGACCCGGTGACGTTTGACGCGGGGTTGGTGGGCGTGGTGCGCGGAGCGGCGGAGCGGCTGGGGTATTCTCACATGGATATCATCTCAGGTGCGGGGCATGATGCGTGCTGGATCAACCGGGTGGCACCGACGGTGATGGTGATGTGCCCTTGCGTGGGGGGGCTGTCGCATAACGAGGCGGAG
>JANNBG010000360.1:0-5407 GCA_031385205.1 Rhodobacterales bacterium | reverse complement strand
GGTCCCGACCCCAAGCGTGGCGATGATCGGGTTGATACCAATATAGCCGACAAGTATGCCCGAGACGAGGCCGCAGAGGCCCGCAAGCGTGATGGCCAGCACGAAGGCCGGGACAGTGCCCAGCATCGGCTGCAAGGCAAGCGACAGGATCGCGCCGCAGGCGATGGTCGCAGGAACGGAAAGGTCGGCGAGGCCGCCCACGACCAGCACAAAGGTCATCCCGACAACGATGATGCCGATGATCGACATGTTCGTCAGCACATTGAGGAAATTGCCCGAGGTCAGGAACATCGGGCTGGACAGGGCGCCGAATATCAGGACGCAGATGATGGCAAGGATCAGCCCCCCGCGGGTGGCCAGAAGCGCCAGCCGCGTTTCGCGGCGGAAGCGTTTGGCCTGTGGCGGCTTGGGGTCGGCGGCGCTGGTCATGCGGCCTCTTCTCCGGTCGCAAGGGCCATGATGCGCTCTTCGGTCAGGTCCGCCCGGTCGAGCAGCGCCACCCCTTCGCCATCGCGCATGACAAGGACGCGGTCGCAGACGCCGATCACCTCAAGCAGCTCGGACGAGATCATGATGACGGCCATGCCCTTGGCCACCAGCTCGCCGACGATGCGGTGAATCTCGGCCTTTGCGCCGACATCCACGCCACGGGTCGGCTCGTCCAAGATCAGGACGGATGGTTTCGTCGACAGCCACTTTGCGATGACGGCCTTTTGCTGGTTGCCACCTGACAGCAGACTGACCCTGCGTTCTGGATCAGGGGGAGAGATGCCCAGATCGCGGATGTGACTCTTGGCAAGGGCCGTGTCTTCGCTGACGCTGATGCGCCCGGCTTGCGAGATGCGGCGCAGGATCGGCAGGCTGATGTTTTCGCGGATGTTCATCGTAGGGACGATGCCCATGGCCTTGCGGTCTTCGGGCACATAGGCAATGCCCGCGCGCACGGCATCGGCAGGCGAGCCAATGCTGACCGGCCTGCCATCGATTAGGATGCGGCCGGCAACGGGGCGTTGCAGGCCGAAAAGGACACGGGCAAGTTCGGTGCGACCGGCACCGATGAGACCGGTCAGCCCAAGAATTTCCCCACGCCGCGCCTCAAGGCTGATGTTGCGGAAGTGTCGGCCATCGCTCAGACCCTCGACCTGCAGAACCGGCGCGCCAACCGTGGCCGGAGTTTTGGGAAAGACATTGGTCACCTCACGCCCGACCATGTGTCGGATCATCCCGGCAGCCGTGATGCCGGCGACGGGGCGGCTGTCGACCATCGCGCCGTCACGCAGGACAGTCACGTCATCGGCAATTTCCAGAACTTCCTTCAGCCGGTGGCTGATATAAATAATAGCGACGCCCCGCGCCTTCATCCGGCGGAGGTTGGTGAACAGTGCGACGGTTTCGCCCTCGCTGAGGCTGGAGGTCGGCTCGTCCAGCACGATGATGCGCGGGTCCGCGGCATAGGCCTTGGTAATTTCCACCAGCTGCTGCTGGCTGATCGGCAGATCGCCCAGCCGGGCATTGGCGTCGATGGACGCCCCAAGCCCGGCCAAAAGATCGGTGGTGTCTGCAACCATTCTGGCCCGGTCGACCATTCCCCAGCGTTTCGGCATGCGGCCAAGAAACACGTTCTCGGCAACGGTCAGGTCGGGCGCGAGGTTGAGCTCCTGGTGCACCATGCGGATGCCGAGGCGCATGGCATCGGCGGGGCACGTCATCCGCACCCCGGTTCCTGCGATTTCTGTCGTGCCGCTGGTGGGCTGGTAGACCCCGCTCAGCACTTTCATGAGGGTCGATTTTCCGGCTCCATTTTCGCCGACAATGGCGTGGATTCGCCCGAACTCCACCGTCAGATCGACGCCTGAAAGGGCGGTCACACCGGGGAAGGTCTTGGTTATTCCGCGCATGCGCAGGGCGATGATTGGCGTCGACATCTTTTCCCCCCCACTACAATTGCCGCACGTTCGCGCTAGGCTTGCTACTTCTGTTACACTAATATAATAGTAGTCGCAAGGCCAGTTTCGGCATCGGCGAAGTTCAGGATGGCGGTATGAGTGTCCAACGTTTCAACACTGAACTGGCACCATTCCTGCAGACCGGATACAGAACCACTCGACGCCAGGAGGAAGACTGATGCCGCCCGAAAATACTACGGCAGATGATCACCTTGGCTTTCTGGATGGCGTCCTTCTGAGCCGTCAGCTTCCGCTGAGCGAGCAGGTCTACACCCTGGTCCGCAAGGCCATCGTGATGGGCAACCTGCCCCCCGGGGCCCCGATCAACGAGCCCGAGATTGCAGGCCGCCTCGGCATCTCGCGCACGCCGGTGCGGGAGGCAGTCAAGAAGGTCAGCGACGAGGGCCTTGTCGAGGTCTTTGCGCAGCATGGCACCTTCGTGTCCGACATCCGGCGCGCGCAGGTCGAAGAGGCCTACATCATTCGCATCGCGCTGGAAGGCGAAAGCGTGGAACGGGCGGCGGCGACCATCAGCCAGCGCCAGTTGCAGGATATCGAGGACATTCATCAGGCGCATGAAACAGCAGTGCGGCGGGCCCGCTATGACGAGGCGATTGCGCGTGACGATGACCTGCACCGCGCGATTGCCGAAGTGAACGGTCTGCACATGCTGTGGAAGGTGGTGGACATCACCAAGGCCCAGATGGACCGCTGCCGCCTGCAAAGCCTGCCAGATCCCGGCGCAGGGCTGGAGACGATTGCCCAGCATCGTGCCATTATCGATGCCCTGGCGGCAGGAAACCCCGACACGGCACGGCAGGCAATGCTGCTGCATCTGTCGACCTCACTGCGCAACACACTGCGCTATCTTGATCGGGCCAAGGCGGGCTGATCCATCAGAAGCGGCGGACGAAGTTCATGCTGGTCTCGATGCGCCGCAAGATCACGCGTTGGGGGGCTTGAGGTCACGGCCCTGGGCCTTGGCTGTGCGGATTTTGGTGGGCTTTATCGCGATGCACCGCTTGCAGATGCCAAGGCAGCCCTACAGGCAGCTTGGAGCCGGGGCATCCGGTACTTCGACGCCGCGCCGATGTCGGGGCTGGGACGGGCCGGGCATAGGCGCTGCGTCGCGATTGTCGCGGGTGGCGTGTTCAATTCAGGCGTCCTTGCTGGCGGGAATGCCGAGTTCAATTACGTCGATGCTCCACCCGAGGTTGTGCGGCAGGTCCGGCGGCTGCAGGCGATTTACGCCCGGCACGGCGTGCCCCTGGGTGCTGCGGCCATCCAGTTTCCGCTGCGCCACCCTGGCGTCACCTCGGTGGTGGTGGGCGCGCCGACGGCACGCACGATCACCACCAGCGCCGACTGGTTCGAGACCCCGATCCCCGAGGCCCTGTGGGCTGACATCGAGGGCGCGGCCTGACTGGGCGATTACATCGTGGCCCCGATCTGCCAGGGGACAAATTCGCTGTCACCGTAACCGATGATCTCGGACTTGGTACGTTCACCCGAAGCGACCCGCAGGATGTGGCGGAAGATCTCGGCGCCTTTGTCGCCCAGACTGACCCCGTCCAGGATGTCGCCGCAGTTCAGGTCCATGTCCTCGATCATGTGGTCGTAAATATAGGTGTTCGACGCCAGCTTGATCGACGGTGTTGGCTTGCACCCGAAAGCCGATCCGCGCCCCGTCGTGAAGCACAGAATATTGGCGCCCCCCGCAACCTGCCCTGTCGCCGACACGGGGTCGTAGCCGGGCGTATCCATAAAGACGAGACCCTTTTCCGTCACCAGCTCGGCATAGTCGTAAACGCCGTTCAAGTTGGTCGACCCACCCTTGGCCGAAGCCCCCAGCGACTTTTCCAGAATCGTCGTTAGCCCCCCCAGTTTGTTGCCGGGCGAGGGGTTGTTGTTCATCTCCATGTCGTGGCGGGCGGTGTAATCCTCCCACCAGCGGATGGTGGTGGACAGCTTTTCGCCAATCGCGGAAGTTGCGGCGCGGCGCATCAAGAGGTGTTCGGCCCCGTAGATCTCAGGCGTCTCGGACAGGATTGCCGTACCGCCTTGGGCCACCAGCAGATCGACAGCCACACCAAGGGCCGGATTGGCGGTGATGCCCGAATATCCGTCCGACCCGCCACATTGCAGGGCCAGCATAAGTTCCGACGCGGGTGCTGTGCTGCGTTGGGCCTTGTTCACCTCGGGCAGCATCTCGACGATGGCGCGATAGCCGGCCTCGACGGTCTTGGTCGTGCCGCCAACCTCTTGGATCGTCAGCGTGCGAAAGGTGGTGTTTTCGGTGACACCATAGCTTTTCATCCAGCGGGGGATCTGGAATGCTTCGCATCCTAGCCCCACCATCAGCACGCCCCCGACGTTGGGGTTCATCGCATAGCCCCATTGCGTCCGGCGCAGGATCTCGTAGGCGGCCCCGTTGACGTCGACGCCACAGCCGGTGCCATGCACCAGCGAGATCACACCATCGATGTTTGAATAGTCAAACAGTATGCCAGACCCTTCTACCCGCCTTGCGATGTGACGGGCAGCGCTGGCCGAGCAGTTGACCGAGGTCAGAACCGCAATGAAGTTCCGCGTGCCATAGCGGCCATTGGCCCGGCGAAACCCTTCGAAGGTCTGGCGCTGGCCTTCGGGAACAAGATCGGTCGGGCGCGCCTCGGAGCCGTGCACATAGGCGCGGTCAAAGCTGCGCAAGTGGACGTTCTTTTCATGCACCCAATCCCCCGGCGCGATGTCGGAGGTCGCAAAGCCGATCACCTGGCCATACTTTACGATAGCGGCATCCCTGGCAATCGCCACGATAGCCATCTTGTGACCGCGCGGCACCCTTTCCTTCGGCGTGATCCCGAACACCCGTGCTCCTGGGGTCAGGGCGTCGATGGCGACGACGATGTTGTCAGCTTCGGTTAGTCGCAGGGCGCGTGCAGTCTGGTCTTTGGTCGGTGTTGTCGACATTCGGGGTGTTCCTGGCGTGTCGAAGAAGGTCGCGGAACGGCTTGCGCCAATCCGCCGACCAAGTAATACTAATATAACAATCGCAGTCAACCCTTGTTGCCTTAAGGAGCCATGGATGAAACGCATGGGAACCTGCATCCGTCTTCGCCCCGAGGCACTGGTGCAATACAAGTCGCTTCATGCCACGGTCTGGCCCGAGGTTCTTGCCGCAATCAAGCGCGCAAACATGCAAAATTACTCAATTTTTCTGAAGGAACCTGAACTCCTGATGTTTGCCTGCTGGGAGTATGTGGGGTCAGACCATCAGGCAGACATGGCTGCCATGGCAAAAGATCCGGCAATGCAGGCCTGGTGGGCAATCTGCGGCCCTTTGCAGTCTCCCTGTTGATTTTCACCCAGAACTGAGCCGGTTAGGCGCATAATTTTCACTGAGAGCTGAGCCATGTGAACCTACCCCCAAAGCGGTGAGCAGCGGGGGCAACGGAGTGATC
>JANNBG010000313.1:0-6214 GCA_031385205.1 Rhodobacterales bacterium | reverse complement strand
CCATGTTCGGATTGAAAACGCTGCTGGTGACGGTTGCTTTGCTGCCCGCGTCTGGTGCTGTTGCGCAAGAGACAGCGTTTCCGGCCACGCTGAAGGGCCATGCCGTGATCCCGGCACTGTCGCTGATCGCGGCCCCCGTGGATGCATCGCCGGATGCGCAGATGTCGGGCAAGTTTACTGGCTCTGCGCGCAATGGTGTGGCGGGATCCGTCATGGGCGATACGGGGGCACAGCATGGCAAGCGACCGACGGGGATTTTCTTGCCGTTCGAAGGTCAGCCTTTGCAGGGGTTTTCAGGTCTGGCGATGACGGCGCTGCCAGATGGCAATCTGGTGGCATTGTCGGACAACGGCTTTGGCACCAAATCCAATTCGCCGGATGCGCTGCTGATGGTGCATCAGATTGCGCCGGATTTTGCTGGCGGCACGGTGACGATAGCGAAAACAGTGTTCCTGCATGATCCGGATTTCAAGGTACCGTTTCGCATCGCCTATGAGGGCACGAAAGAACGCTATCTGACCGGCGCGGATTTTGACCCGGAGAGTGTGCAGCTGGTGGGCGAAGATCTGTGGATCGGTGAGGAGTTCGGCCCGAACCTGATCCGCGCGACGCTAGACGGGAAGATCATCTCGGTCACGCCGACGATGCTAGGCGAGGTTATGCTGAGATCGGCGGATCATCCGACCATTTCTGCGGTGTCGGTGATGGGCAAGGATTGGACAGTGCCGCGGTCGGGTGGCTATGAAGGCATGGCGTTGCAGCCGGGCACGGGGCTGTTGTGGGGCATGCTGGAAAAGCCGCTGCTGGGCGCGGATGGCAAGCCGGAAGGCACCTTTCTGCGGGCGATGGCGTTTGATCCGGTGGCGGCGGCGTGGACTGGGGCGGCGTTCAAGTTTCAACTGGCGGACGGGGCCACGGCGATTGGGGATTTCAACTTTATCGACGCGACACGGGCCTTGGTGATCGAACGGGATAATGGCGAGGGCGACCCCAGCCTGAAATGCCCGGGCGATGCGGCCCCGGATTGCTTTCCGAACCCGGCGGTCGTGAAACGCGTGGTGCTGATTGATACGGCGACTGTCGATGCGGACGGTTTTGTGCGGCGCATCGGGCATATCGACCTGATGGATATTGCGGACCCCGCTGGGATGAACCGACAGGAAACCGTGGCCACGCGTGATCTGGTGGGCAAGATGACCTTCCCGTTCTTTACGATTGAAAGCGTGGTTGCTGTGTCGGCCACGCAGATCATCGTGGGCAATGACAACAACCTGCCCTATTCATCGGGGCGCAAGCTGGATGTGGCGGCGGATACGGAATACCTGCTGCTGGACGTGGCGGAACTGCTGGCGGCCAGGTGATCTTGCAAGGCGGGCTCGCCCTTGTTCCATTGCAGTTTGCGGTAGTCAAAGCCTGCCTCGATGGTGGGTTTGATAATGGCAAAATAGGGCGAGACGTCGAAATCGCGCGGCGCGTACAGCGAATGGTGGCGGATGTGCCAGATTTCGCGGGTGATGTTGTTGGCGACCTCGGTCTGGATCATCGGCAGGATAGGGTAATGGATGGCCGCAAACGCCTCGGCGATCAGGGTGGAACAGATGGCGCGGGTGGGGTCACCTGACCCCATGGCGAGAAGGCGGCGGCGAAAGCGTTTGGGAACGGGGGGCTGGGGAAGCAGGAACCGGGCGAGGTCAAAGACGTTCTTGAGGTCATAGGTCTTGCCAATGCTGGCGCGCATGAAACCGGTGACCTTGGCGAGGTCTTCATCGGTCAGCTTGACCGCCCGGCAAATCCGCAGGTTCAGGTGGGTATATTCGTCCAAGGCCACATAGCGCACACCGGCGCGCAGGTCGGCCTCGATCAGATCACAGTTACCGGGGTCGCCGACAAACATGGCAGCATGCGACCATGTGGATTGGGTAAGGTACTTGATGGCGGTGGAAATGCGGCGGTCGCCTTCGACCAGCAGCACATCACCGGGGCGCAGGCATTGGCGCAGACGGTCTGGGGATACGACCGACAGCAGGACGTAGCCCTTGGTTTGTTTCTCGATCAAGCGGGCGAGGAAACGCCCGACAGCCATGGTGACGCGGTTCATGCGGGGCCCCCGTTTGGGGGGATGTTAGCAGATGGCGGGGGTTGGGCGAGAGGGATGATTTGGATTGGCTATCGCAAGAAAATGAGTGTCGATCCTAACACAGCCATCGCGCCACCCAGAAGATTCATGCCGGTCGGGCGTTGACCTGTGCGCAGCCACAGCAGCGGCAAGATGATGACGGGTGATGTGGCCGATAGCATGGCGATGATGCCGGTCTTGCCGCCCTGCACGGCAAACAGAAACAACGTCATGCCGATCAGCAACTCGGTGATGGCAGTGATGGCCGTCAGGATCAGCAAATGGCGAGACATCGGTTGTGGCGGTATGGGCGCGAGGGCGGTCAGAGCGACGGCCCCCATGGCCACACCGGAGGCACCAACACGGAACAGAGAGGCGAGATAGGGGTCCATGCCCGCCGCCATGATTGGACGTGCAATCAAGGATCCCTTCGCCTGACCCAGTGCAGCCCCAAGACCAAATACCACGCCCGTCAGCACCAGCCCTTGCAAACGTTCCAGGCGATGTGCGCCCGCACGCGGGCGGCCAGGCATGGCGACGGCGACGCCGCTTGCCGTCCACATCGGGAAGCCGACTGATACAAGGGCACTGCAGGCCCCGCTGCAGCGATGACCGCGAAAGATGCGGAATTGCCGGCTGCAGCGCATAGCGGCGGTCGTCGAGCGCAAGCGGCGGGTGGCTGCGAAAGGCAATTATCACCGCCTCCTGTTCAGGGGTGAGCACTGTTGACCGCGGCTCTGTCGGCCCCGTCGGACCATCGGCCACCGAAGCCCGCTTCTTCCATATGGCGAGCGTCTTTTGGTTCACCCCATAGCGCTTTCCTCTATTCGTTGGAAATGATGGCACCATGAAAGTCCGGGATCAAACATCCAGTCAAAGCCTGCACGTGGTACTGTGATATGCCACATGCCATAAGATCAGGTATGGCGCTCCTGCACGTCTCGGCGAGGTGATGCACTGGCATAGCGTTGAAGTTCAAAACCGAACTCAGGCTGTCATCCGGCGTATCAGTTTTACCGGCACACGCAGGGACCGCGCTGGCTGGCGGTTGCGCGCCTCGCCCAAAAGCACAAGTGCCGATTGCGCCAGAAGGTTGAAGTCTTGCGCAAGCGTCGTCAGGCTGCCTGCGATATGGGGTAGGTCATCAAATCCGATCAGTTTCACATCGCCGCCCGGGACCAGATCGGAATCCGAAAATGCGGCGGCAGCGCCCAGCGCCAATTCATCCGTTTCGGCAAAGACGGCGGAAAACCTGCGTCCCTGACGCAACGCCATGAGAACGGCACGATAGCCCAGCAGGCTGGACATCGGGCCAGGAGGCGCGGGAAGGGCACGGGCCTGCAGGCCCAATTCGGCACAGCAATCAAAGGCGGCCTGCAAGCGTTCGTTCAGCTTGCCATCGTCATGGTACAGAATGTCGATGACACCATGCGCTTGCGGGGCCAGGCAGTCGATCGCTTGACGTGCGCCCGAGACATCATCTGGCGCGACCCAAAAGGCATCGGGGCCGGCCACGCCGACCGCAACAAAAGGCATGTCTCGTTCCTGGCACATGGCGATGCGCGGGTCATCGGGCGAGACGCCCAGCAAGATGAATCCCCCCAGCCGCGTGGTCATCTCGTCAAACTCGGAACCAAGCACCAAGCGCACCAACCAGCCCTGTCCTACCAGATGACGTGACAGCGTCTGATGCATTATCGCGACATAGCGCGAGGTTTCAAAATCGCGCCGCCCGAGGCTGAGGCCGAACACCGCGCTCTCGCCCTGCGACAGCAGCCTTGCGCCAGTGGAGGGGATAAACCCCATGGCGCGCGCGACGGATGCAACATGGAGACGGGTTTCGTGTCGTACAGCTTTGTCCCCATTTAACGCACGAGACACAGTGGCAGTAGACACTTTGGCTTTTGCCGCAACATCGGCGAGGGTCACATTTTTTGACATACTGATTCCTGACGCCCCTAAGTACCTATCATGATCCGCATTGTGCGCTAGGCCTCACGAAATGTAACGGCTTACATAAACATCTTGCCACGACCAGATGTAAGGGCTTACATTCTCACAGAGACGTAAGAATCACAGCTAGGGCACCCCCGGGAGGGGGCGTGGCTTCCTAGGGATTTCTTTGACAAACCAATCAGTTCCGATCTGCGCCCTTGGCGCGGGACGCAGAAGTTTTGCGATGGTGCGGGGGGAAAATTGACACCACTAAAGTCGAACCATTGCTATGCCATTTTGAACGCCGAGGGCGCAGTTGATGCGTTCGGCACGGGCGTACAAGGCGTCTTCCTGTTTGACACACGTCATGTGTCGGACCTCGGCTGGAATCTGGCAGGCTTTGACCTTCTGCACACCGATACCTCGACCACTGAAATCACGCATTTTTGGTCCAAGACCAGCGAGCACGAGTTAAAGCTGTTGATCAAGCGGCGGTTAACTCTGCATCCGACGGGGTTGACCGACAGCCTTGAGATCGAAAATGCCTGTCTTACGGCGCAAAACTTCGATGCTGCGCCGCGGATGTCTGCGGATTTTGTCGATGTCTTTGCGCTGCGCGGGCACAATGGATTTCACCAGACGGGCAGTCACGAAACTGTCGAAGAAGGGGCCTTGCGCCGCTTTACCTACACGGCCCCCGATGGGGTGGTCAGCGAGACAGTGGTACAGATCGAGGGTCTTGATCCGGGCACGGTTCTGGTCATCGGGGCGCGAAAGACGCATCAGATCACAGTAACCTATTGCTTTTCCTCCAGCCTGCTGACCGTCGGACGCGACGATCAAACCCCAATCCTGCCGTTCGATCCTGCCAGCATCCGCCAAGACAGTCCCGCCGTCGCGCGCGCCCGCAGTGACATCGCAGCCCTGTTACTGACCAGTGGTGAAGGGCCGGTGCCAGCCGCGGGCATTCCAAATTTTGTCACCGTCTTTGGCCGCGACTCGCTTATCACCGCATGGCTGCTGTTGGAGCCGATGCCGGACCTTGCGCGCAATACGCTGCGCTACCTCGCCGCACGCGTCGGGCGCACGGTTGATCCGTCCCGCGACGAACAGCCAGGTCGCATCCTGCATGAGGTGCGCTTGGGCGAGATGAGCCGTCTGAAGGCAATTCCCTTTGGTCTTTACTATGGCACTGCCGATGCCAATGCGCTTTTTCTGCGCCTGCTGCGTGACTATTGCGACCGGCACGGGCCAGCGCTGGCCATTGAATTGCGCGAGGTCTGGATTGCGGTCGTGGGCTGGATCGAGGTGATGATCGCCCGGCGTGGCTATGTCGCTTTCACAGAGGGCGACGGCAAGGGTCTGGTCATCAAGTCCTGGAAGGACAGCAACGACTCCATGCATTACGCGGATGGCCAACTTGCCACGCACGATATCGCGGGGGTTGAGTTGCAGGGCTATGCCTATGCGGGCTTTTTGGCAGCGGCGCGGCTGGCGGCGCATTGCGGCCTTGCGGAAAGTCAGGCCCAAGCGTGGCGTAACAAAGCCGATGCGTTTGCAACGCATTTCAATGCCGACTTTTGGATGGAAGAGCATCAGACCTATGCGCTTGGCATCGATGGCGAGGGACGGCAGCTTGATGTGAACGCCTCCAATGCAGGACATCTGCTTTGGACCGGCATTGTGCCAGAGCCGCGGCAGAAGATTCTGGTCGCGCGGCTGTTTCAGGACGATCTGTGGTCAGGGTGGGGCATCCGCACGCTTGGCACCCGTGAGGCGCGCTACAACCCGCTGTCGTATCACAACGGGTCGGTCTGGCCCCACGACAATGCGATGATCGCAGCCGGACTGCTGGCCTGCGGCTTTCCAGCGGAGTTCGAGCGGATTCGCGCCGCACTCCATGATCTGGCCCTGACGCAAGGCGATCTGCGCCTGCCCGAACTGTTCGGCGGCTATGCGCGCGCAACGCATCCGGGCTGGTCGGTGCGCTGGGCGATGCCGGAGTGGACCATCGCGGTGATCTCGGCGGTGTTGACGCTGGCTGCCGCTCTCAGCGTCGGCTGGTGGGTAGGTCTGCCATGCCTGCTCGCGCTGCCGCCGCTCGCCGTCGGACTCAAGTGGTACCTCGCCCGGGCCAAGGACGGCTATCTGCGCGAGTCGGCG
>JANNBG010000310.1:0-3983 GCA_031385205.1 Rhodobacterales bacterium | reverse complement strand
TGGCACATCGACCAAGGCCATCTTGTCTGTGGCACGCAGGGCCAAGACGTCGCCCGATGCCATCGCCACTAGCCGTTTGCGCGCGCGCAAGACGGGCAGGGGGCAGAGCAGGCCTTCGCAATCGAGTTCGACATCCATGTTTCAACGCATCACGAGAAATGCGCCATTGCGCAACACAAACGAGACGCAAGGGTGCGTGACCGCGCCCGAAAAGCGCGCTATGTCTAACACATGTTTGGAATTGACCTGATCGATGCCGCCCTTCTGCCCGCCATGCTAGTTGCATTGCTGGCGGGCGTTTTGTCATTCCTGTCACCTTGTGTGCTGCCGATTGTGCCGCCTTATCTGGCCTATATGGGCGGCATCAGCATGGGTGACATGCGCGGCAATGCCACGGCGCGCCGCCGTATCATCCTGCCCGCGCTGTTCTTTGTGCTGGGTCTGTCGACGGTGTTTTTGCTGCTGGGATTCACGGCATCGGCATTCGGGATGTTCTTTCTGCAAAACCAGGAACTTTTCGCGCAGGTTTCCGGCGTCGTCGTGATTGTATTTGGCCTGCATTTCCTGAGTATTTTCCGCATTCCGTTGTTGGACCGCGAGGCGCGGCTGGATGCGGGACAACAGGGAGGGTCGGCGTTTGGGGCCTACCTTTTGGGGCTGGCCTTTGCTTTTGGCTGGACGCCCTGCATCGGCCCGCAACTGGGAGCGATCCTGTCATTGGCGGCACAGGAAGGGTCTTTGGCGCGGGGCACGGCGCTGCTTGCCGTTTATGCGCTTGGGCTGGGGTTGCCGTTTTTTCTGGCGGCGATCTTTGTTGAAAGATCAATGGGTTTGATGGCGCGGTTAAAGCCTTACATGAAGACGATAGAACGGATGATGGGCATATTGTTGTTGATCGTAGGGGTGGCCTTGCTGACGGGGGCGATGTCGCGGTTTACCTGGTGGCTGGTCGAGGCGTTTGACGCGCTGGGCATTCCGCTTTTAGGGTAGGTTCATCATTCTGCCAGATTGTGTTGGCAGAGGCGCGGGATGAATATGACGGGTTCCAGTGATCAGACGTTCCGCAGGCGGGTGTTCTATCTGCCGGGCTATGACCCGTTTCATCCGCGCCGGTATCGGGAATTGTACCGCAAGGAAGCAGCGGCGCAGGCGGCCATTTCGGGATATGAGATTGCGCTAACACCCAAGCAGGTGAAGGGTCCGTATGGCTGGCGCGTTGTGGGTGACATTGACGGGCAAAGGGCCGAGGCGGATGTGGAGGTGCTGGTCTGGTCAGATCTTGTGCGCACATCCATGACCACGGGCATTGCCGGGACGTACTGGCAACTTTTGCGCACGGCCTGGGCCTATATCGGGTCAGGCGCGCTGTTTCGCCTCGCGCGGTTACGCAAGGGGCCGATGATCGCGGCGCTGTATCCGATTGTGTTTTTGCTGGTGCAGTTGGGGTTGGCGGTAGGTTTTGGCTGGTTTTTTGCGGGCATCGCCGCCGCCTACACGCATTGGGCGGTGGGGCTGGCGGTTGCGGGGGCGGTGGTGTGGGGTGTTTTGCGGGTGTTTCGGCGCTGGGACCACAAGGTTTACGCCTATTACCTGATGCATGATTACGCCTATTCGGCGCAGTTCGGCGGAGCGAACCCACCGGAGTTGGAAGTGCGGATGGCGCAGCATATGCAGACCATCCGCGCAGCGATGGCAGGGGATTTCGACGAGGTGCTGGTGGTTGGCCATTCATCGGGGGCACATCTGGCGGTGTCGATTTTGGCGGATATGCTGCGGGCTGGGGTGCCCGCGCAACGCCCGGTCTTATCTTTGCTGACATTGGGGCAGGTGGTGCCGATGGTGTCATTCCTGCCAAAGGCGGGGCGGTTGCGGGGGGATCTGCAGTATTTGTCAGCGTGCGCAGAGTTGACATGGGTGGATGTAACGGCACCGGGGGATGGCTGTGCATTTGCGTTATGCGATCCGGTATCGGTAACGGGGGTGGCCGCGGCGGGGAAACGCTGGCCATTGGTGATTTCGGCCGCGTTTACGCAAACCTTGTCACCTGAACGATGGAAGGCGATGCGTTGGCGGTTCTTCAAGCTGCATTTCCAGTATTTATGCGCGTTCGACAGACCGGGCGATTACGATTATTTCCGCATCACGGGGGGCGCGCAGACTTTGGCAGACCGATACCGGGGGCGTGCGGCATCGAAAAGCCGGATCGAGACGCCGCTTTCCGGCTATCGCAGCCTGACATGACGCCGCCAAAACCCGTACCGCGTGCGGATAAAGTCTCGCTTTGGCGGTATATGCGGCTGTTTCGGGCGGATATCCTGTCGGCACAGCCGGCACGTTTGTATCACGCGTGGATGGCGGCGTTTCGCACGCCGTTCTTTCGGAGTTATCTGTGCAATGACCCGGCGCTGATTGCGCGGGTCTTGACGGAACGACCGGAGGATTTCCCGAAAAGCGACCGGATCAGTGAGGGGTTGCGGCCCCTGCTGGGCAATTCAGTGTTTGTAACGAACGGGGCGGTGTGGCGCAGGCAGCGGCGGATTATTGACCCGGCGTTTGAAGGCGGGCGTTTGCGCGATACCTTTCCGGCGATGTGGGCGGCAGGGCAGGCTGCGGTGGCGCGGATGCCACTGGGCGTGGTGGAGGTGGAGGAGGAAATGAGCCATGCGGCGGCGGATGTGATTTTCCGCACGCTGTTTTCGATTCCCATTGAACATGAGGTAGCGTCTGAGGTTTTCAGCGCGTTTCGGACGTATCAGCGGACCCAGCCGATTTTGAATTTGGCGGCGTTTGTGCCTTTGCCACGCTGGTTTCCGCGCCTGCACCGGCGGGCGACAAAAGTGTCGGCGGCGGCGATCCGGGCGATGTTGACGCGGCTGACGGATGCGCGGGCAGAGGCGATTGCGGCGGGGACAGCGCCGGATGATCTGGCGACCAAGATCATGGTGACGGCGGACCCGGAAACAGGGGAGCGGTTCGGGACGCAGGAAATGGTCGATCAGGTGGCGATCTTCTTTTTGGCGGGGCATGAGACGTCAGCCTCGGCGCTTGGCTGGGCGCTGTATCTGTTGGCGATGTATCCGGATGTGCAGGATCGGGTGGTGGTGGAGGCGGCAGGGCTGGGGGATATCGCGGAATTTGGGGTGGTGCGGC
Source organism: Rhodobacterales bacterium (assembly GCA_031385205.1). Taxonomy (GTDB): domain Bacteria; phylum Pseudomonadota; class Alphaproteobacteria; order Rhodobacterales; family Rhodobacteraceae; genus JAAFHS01. Next base: position 833 of record JANNBG010000310.1, on the reverse strand, counting down.
GGTTGGGGTTCACGCGGGATGTGTTCCGCGAGGTGTTGCGGCTGTACCCGCCGGTGCCGATGATGGTGCGGCAGAACCTGCAGGTGGAGGAGATGCGGGGGCGGCAGGTGAAGCCGGGGGCGCAGATCGTGCTGTCGCCCTGGCACCTGCACCGGCATGACCGGATTTGGCCGAACCCGGATGGGTTTGACCCGGACCGGTGGCAGACGGAAGCGGCGCGGGTCAGTGCGCGGGATGGCTATATGCCGTTTTCAGCCGGGCCACGGGTCTGCACGGGGGCGGGGTTTGCGATGGTGGAGGGGGTCTTGCTGCTGGCCATGTTGTGCCGCGCGTTCCGGTTTGACTGCGTGCCGGGCGATGTGCCGGTGCCGGTGGCACATCTGACGGTGCGGGCAAAGACTGGCATCCGGCTGCGCGTTATGCGGCGGTGATGGTTTGCAGGAAATGGGTCAGGTCTGTGGTGTGGTGATGCACGTCTGGTGCTGTTTGCGGGCCGACAAGGATTGTCTGCATGCCCAGGGCGCGGGGGATGGCAAGGTTGCGGGGGTCATCCTCGACCAGGGGGGCTGTGGTTGGGTCAAGGCCGTCTATAGCAACGAGGGTGGTGATGGCCTGAGGGGTGGGTTTGGCATGAAAACCGGCCTGTTCGACGCCATAAACGGCGTCAAAGGCGGCGGTGAGGCCACGGGCGCGCAGGACGGCATGGGCATAAGGGGAGGAGCCGTTGGTAAAGACGATGCGACGGCCGGGAAGGGTTTTTATCGCTTTGGCGAGTTGGGGGTCTGGGGTGAGGCTGGCCATTGAAATGTCGTGCACATCGGTCAGATAAGGGG
>JANNBG010000309.1:0-1954 GCA_031385205.1 Rhodobacterales bacterium | reverse complement strand
GCCGAATACGACGCCGCGATGGCCAAATGGAAAGCCGATACCGCCGCCTGCCAGGCCGGCGACGTCAGCAAATGCGCCAAGCCAAACTGAGCTGAACTAAGCCCACCAAAGCGCCAGACACCGCCCGCCCCCACCGGGGCGCGGCGGTGTTTTGGTATGCGCGTGACGGGCGTCACGGATTTGCGGTCGGATTGGGGGCAAATAGGGCGGGAGACTTCAACAAGAGGGCCAAGCCATGCCGCATCCAATGTCGATCGAGATCCACGCCGTGCGCTCTACCGAACCCCACAATGTGACCGTGACCAGTGCAGATTGCGAGACGACCAGTCTGGGGCTGATCTGCTGGAAATTCGGCGAAGCCGAAATGTCCACAATCTACACATTGCCGGTCCGCAAGAACGGCTCGACCTATTTCATGTTGCCGTCTGATCACTACGTCTTCGCCTTCAGTTTTCAAAATGTGGACGGTGAGGCCAAGGTCAGCATTGCAGTGACCACCGAAGTTACCCCATCGACCGAGCCAGATCCGGTCCCTGAATCATCCGCAAACCCATACGAACCCGGCGTCACCTACGTCGATGTCTACGTTTGAAGGAGGAACAGTCATGCCAATCCGTTTTCAATCGCCATCACGCAGCTTGGCCGCTGCGGTCGCTCTTATAACGCTGGTCGCACCCGGCACCGCCTATGCCGATGCTAATGCTGGCTATGTCGGGATTACCAGCGGCGGCGCGATCAAGTCCGAAGACCGCATTGCCTCAGACGACCTTCGCGATATTGATGCCAGTGCTCAGATCAGCAGCGAGAACGAGGTCCTTTCGGCTAATTTCTCGCTCGACTTTTCGGTTTCGGGGCAAGCCAAACAAAGCCCAGATGGACGCACCTATTCGGTCGCTTCCCACAACTTTTCGGTCAAGGCCAGCATCCCGCTGAATAGCACCGACGAAGGCGCTTTGGTCGATTTCAAAACCTTTGGGAACGATGGCCAGCTGACCATCGGCTTTAACAGCTACAAAGCCAAGTTCATTAGCCCGTACAGCACGCTGCCCGATCTTGCCCGGTTCGCAGGGGGTTGTATCGCCGAAGCCAGTCAGGACTGGAAGGGCGACCCTGCTCAGGTCGATCAGGTTCAGGTTGCCTATGAAAAATCCGCAACCGAGGTCGGCTCTATCGAAGCCCGGCTAGGCCGCGCCCGTGACGCCACAAAGGACGAGACTGACGGCGGATTTGGTTCCGCTGCTTTTGAGTATTGCCGTCAGGGCGGAACTGCCGGGGTGGGTAATGCCAACCACTATGTTCGGTTTGCTAGCGCGGCGATTGGCGGTCAAGCCGCTCGTGCCTGGCGGGGCAAGTATTTCAACCCCCAAGGAACAATCTTCTGGGGCGGCGAAGTCAGCATCGGTTACAACCGCTATTCGATCCTTGATCGTCCCACAGTATCGGTGGGGGTGAAGGACCGAATCGGCTTCGATGCCAATGCGCGGGTCGGCTATGTGTTTGGCGGTGAAGGCATGGTTCTGATGGCCAGCGGTGGTTACACCCGCAGCTACAAGCCCAAGGACGTGGCCGAGGTCTGCGGCCCGCCGGATCTGAGCGGCAATACCACCTGCGTCAGCGGGCAGGATGGCCTGCCTGATCGCGCGGAAACTGGCTATGCCACCGTCAGTCTGCGCAAGGTCTTGCTGCGCAACAAGCAGGGCCAGCCGATCCTGGGGGTGCGGCCATCGGTGACCTATGTGTTTGAGGACAAGGCCTGGCAGTTCGAGCTGCCGGTCTACCTTCAGCGCAGCGACGCTGGAGGGCTGGACGCTGGGGTTCGGGTGATCTTCAACACTGGCTCAGACAAGTTCGGGCTGGGCGCGTTTGTCGGGGTGCCGTTCTAACCCCCCTTCCACCAACGCCGCTTCCGCATCGGCGAACAACATTGACTCCCCTGCCTGCGCGCGCGAGGCAG
>JANNBG010000302.1:0-5648 GCA_031385205.1 Rhodobacterales bacterium | reverse complement strand
CGGCCTGCGGCACTGCGTGGCGGCGTGCCCGCATCGCCCTTTTTGACCAAACGCTCCACCTCACGCACCGAAAGCCCACGCGCCACAACAATTTGCGCCAAGGCCGACGCGTTTGGCATTGTCACCAGCGCCCGCGCATGGCCTGACGTCAGCTTGCCATCCCGCACAAGGCGCTGGACATCATCCGGCAGCGACAACAGGCGCAACAGGTTTGCTATGTGGCTGCGGCTTTTTGACAGCGCTTCCGCCAGCTTTTCCTGGGTATGGCCGTGGGTATCAATCAGTTGGCGGAAACCAATCGCCTCTTCGATCGCATTCAGGTCTGCCCGTTGAATGTTCTCAATGATCGCAACTTCGAGCACCTCTTCATCCGAATAGTCCCGCACCACAACCGGCACTTCATGCACTTTCGCAATCTGCGCCGCCCGCCACCTGCGCTCTCCCGCCACGATCTGAAACCTGTCCGTTCCTGTGATTGGCCGCAGCACCAAGGGCTGGATCACACCCTTTTGTCGAATGGAATCAGCGAGTTCCTGCAGCGCCACCGGGTCAAAGTCGCGCCGCGGTTGGTTCGGGTTCGGGACGATCCGGTCAATCGCCACCCGCCGCTCTGCCCGCAGCCCGCCTTCGGAATCGTTGGCCGACGCCGGAGCCACATCCGACATCAACGCCGATAACCCACGCCCCAACACCCGACGATCTGATTTCTTTTCCATCAGTTTTTATCCTTTTTGTCGGCTTTTCCCGTACCCCGGCGCGCAAGAATCTCGGCCACAAAGGCCCGATAGGCCTCACTACCCTTCGACGCCGCATCATAGGTCAACACCGGCATCGCGAAAGATGGCGCTTCACTGACACGCACATTGCGCGGAATCGCCGTCTTGAAGACCAGATCACCCAGCGTTTTGCGCGCGTCATCCTCCACCTGTTGGGCCAGCCGATTGCGACTGTCCTGCATTGTCAGCAAAACACCCTCGATCCGCAACGCCGGATTTGCCGATTGGCGCACCTCGCGGATGGTCAGCAAAAGCTGCGACAGACCTTCGAGCGCAAAGAACTCCGTTTGTAGCGGAACGATCACGGCGTCGCCCGCCACGAGGGCGTTCACCGTCAGCAGACTGAGCGAAGGCGGACAGTCTATCACGATGAAATCAAACGTTAATTCTTGCATATCCATCTGACGCAGGCTGTTGCGCAACATAAAGCTGCGGTTGCTGGCCTGCGCGAGTTCAATGTCCGCCGATGCCAGATCAGACGTTGCCGGGCACAAGAACAGGTTACTGATCGCCGTTGCCTGCACGGCATCACGCGCCGTTGACGGTTCAAAAATCAGGTCATAAGTCGTTTTCATCCGGTCTTCTTGCGCCACGCCAAGGCCTGTGGATGCGTTGCCTTGCGGGTCCAGATCCACCAAAAGCGTCTTGTGGCCGGCAAAGGCCAGGCCCGCTGACAGGTTGATGGCCGTCGTTGTTTTGCCAACGCCGCCCTTCTGGTTCGCGATCACAAAGATCACGGGGCCGGTCTGCAGTGTTTCAAGCATCGCGCACGATGTTTTTCAGCATGATGATGACGCTTCCGGTCTGCGTTGTGCTCGCCTTATACTCCAGATCAAAAGTCCATCCCGCCTGCTTTGCCATCATAACCTCTTTTGCGTACCCCTCGCCCTTCATGAACAGCGCCGTTCCTGTCGGGGCCAGATGACGTGCCGCGTAATCGCACAGAATTTCCAGCGGGGCGAGCGCGCGTGCCGATAAGACATCGGCGTTCTGCGGGGCCATCTGTTCGATGCGCGCGGTAATGACATTTACCGTCAGGGCCATGGCACGGGCCGCCTCGCGCAGGAATGTCGCCTTGCGTTGATCAGCCTCGACCAGAGTAAAGCGGCGGTCGGGGAATGTATCCGCCTCAATGGCCGCCACGATCAGCCCCGGAAAGCCCCCACCCGTGCCCAAATCAACCCATGTCTTTGCAGATGGTGGCGCGTGACGCGCCAGTTGGATGGAATCCTCAATATGCCGCGTCTGCAGATCATCTATGGTCGAGGCCGCAACCAGATTGACAGCGCGCGCCCATTTCAGGAAAATCGCGGTGAAAATATCCAGCCGTTCCTGTGTTTCACGTGAAACATTTGCCATCATGCCGCTGGCTGCTTCACGTCAGGCTTGCGCAGATGCGCCAGCAGCACGATCAGGGCCGCAGGTGTCATGCCTTCAATAGCACGGGCATGCGCAAGCGTTGTGGGACGAACCTTTTGAAGTTTCAGCCGAATCTCGGATGACAGTCCGCCGATTGCATTAAAATTGACGTCATCTGGAATGCCAAGCGTCGATTCCCGGTCCAACACGGCGGCTTCTTGGGTTTGGCGGTGCGTGTATTGATCGTACAGTGCTTCGCGTGCGACTTGCACAAGGGTTTCCGCATCAATGCTGGCCGTATCGGGGCAAAGCACGCGAATGGCGTCTGGCGTGTCTGACACCATGCCCAGGTATTGAAAAGCCGTCCGGCGCGCGCCATCACGACCACCGGGCAGGCCCGATTCTGTGGCAGCCACGGCCGACACGGTGTGCGATTGCAACACGTTGCGCGCGTGCGTCACCTTCGCAAGTTTTGCTGCAAAGCTTTGCTGCCGCGCCGGGCCCACCAAGCCCGCAGAAATGCCCATGGGCGTCAGGCGCTGATCTGCGTTGTCTGCCCGCAGCGACAGACGGAATTCAGCCCGTGAGGTGAACATGCGGTAAGGCTCCGTCACGCCCTTGGTCAGCAGATCATCGATCAGCACGCCGATATAGCTGTTCTGCCGCGTAAAGGTAAGCGGTGCCGCATCCTGCACAACTGTCGCCGCATTGGCGCCTGCGACCAAACCTTGGGCCGCCGCCTCTTCATAACCCGTCGTGCCGTTGATCTGACCGGCAAAATACAGACCCGCAACAACCTTTGTCTCCAGCGTGGGCTTCAGGCCCGACGGATCAAAGAAGTCATATTCGATGGCATAGCCCGGCTGCAGGATGGTGGCGCGTTCCAGCCCCGCAATGGAATGCACATAGGCCTCTTGCACGTCGGCAGGCAGCGATGTGGAGATGCCGTTGGGATAGACGGTGTGATCGTCGAGCCCTTCAGGTTCCAGGAAGATCTGATGTTCGGTTTTATCAGGGAACCGCACGATCTTGTCCTCGATCGACGGGCAATAGCGCGGGCCGATGCCATCGATGAAACCACCATACATGGCTGATTTATCAAGGTTCTTACGCACGATGTCATGCGTGGCTTCATTGGTTTTTGTGATGCCACAGGCCACTTGACGCGCCACAGGGGTGGCGTTCTGAAAGGACAGCATCTCCGGCAGGTCATCGCCATGCTGCGCCTCGAGCTGGTCCCAGGCGATGGTGCGCCCATCCAGCCGGGGCGGTGTACCGGTTTTCAGGCGGCCCACACGCAGATCAAAAGACCGGAGTTGCTGGCCAAGCGAGAGTGAGGGCAAATCGCCCATGCGGCCTGCGGACCAGGATTTATCACCGATGTGGATCAAACCGTTCAGAAAGGTGCCCGCCGTCAGCACAACGGCCCGCGCGGCAATGGCGGCGCCGTTGGCCAGCTGCACACCCTGAATGCGGTCAGACACAATGGTCAGGCTGGCCACTTCCGCCTCCACCACATCAACGCCGTCTTGGGCGGCCAGCATGCGCTGTACGGCAAGGCGATAAAGTTTGCGGTCTGCCTGGGCGCGGGGCCCTTGCACGGCAGGGCCTTTGCGCCGGTTCAATAGGCGAAAGTGGATACCGGCCTCATCAGCAGCCCGCGCCATGATGCCATCAAGCGCGTCAATTTCGCGCACCAGATGGCCTTTTCCCAGCCCGCCAATCGCCGGATTGCAGGACATGACGCCAATGGCATCGCGGCGCATAGTGACAAGGGCCACCGAAACGCCCATGCGACCAGCGGCCGCTGCGGCCTCAACGCCCGCGTGGCCACCGCCGATGACAATGACGTCGTAATGTTTCACGTGAAACACTCCTATTTCCCGATGCAAAAGCGCCCGAAGATATGCCCCAAAAGCTCCTCCGTGTCGACCTTCCCGATCAAAGATTCAATAGCGCGCATCGCAAGGCGCACATCATCGGCACAGATTTCCGAAGCAGCGCCGTCAGACAGACCCGCAACCGCGCATGTAAGGTAAGAGATGGCTTGACGGACGGCCGTTTCATGCCGGGCATGCACGATCAAACTGGCACCTGCGGTCATCTGGCCCAGCCGTTCTCCGATGATTTCCACCATCTTTTCAATACCTTGGCCCGTCAGGCCCGATATTGCCAAAAGTGCGTCTTGCGGCGGGTGAAGGTCAGCCTTGGTCAGCACGACCAAATCCTGCGCCTCACGGCCAAGCGGCAGGTCGGCTTCAGCCTCGGCCAGCAGGAACACGCGCAGATCGGCGGCACCAGCCCTGTTACGCGTACGGTCGATACCGGCGCGCTCCAACACATCGGTGGTTTCGCGGATACCAGCGGTATCGAGGATGGTAACGGGCAGTCCGGCAATCTCCATCCGCACCTCGATGATATCCCGCGTGGTACCAGGAATGGCCGAGGTCAAGGCGGCATCACGCTTGGCCAAGGCATTCAGAAGTGTGGACTTTCCGGCATTTGGTGGCCCCACCAGTGCCACTTCAAAGCCCTCACGCAGACGCTCTGCGGCACCATGACCATTCAACTGCATTTGCAAATCCTGCAAGACGCGGTGCAGACCCGCCTCGACCTCATCAACCAGACGCGGGGGCAGGTCTTCCTCGGAAAAATCAATCGTCGCCTCCAACAGCGCGATACAGGTCAACAGCTCACCGCGCCACATGGCAACCTTATCGGCCATCGCACCAGACAGGATCCGCATGGCCTGCCGACGTTGGGCCTCGGTCTCGGCGTCGATCAGATCGGCCAGACCTTCAACCTGCGCCAGATCAAGACAGCCATTTTCCAAGGCACGGCGGGTAAATTCGCCGGGCTCGGCCTGACGCAGGTCTTCACAAGTGGCAAGTACGCCCAAAACACTGCGAATCACAGCAGCACCGCCGTGCAGGTGAAACTCCACGACATCCTCACCGGTAAAGCTGGCCCCAGCGTGAAACACCAAGACCAGCGCCTGATCCAGCACGACGTCGTCCGCTTTCAGGCTGCGCAACACCGCGCGACGGGCTGGGGGCACATCACCACCCAGCAGCGTGGCCATGGCAAACGCCCGTGGACCTGACGCACGCACCACAGCGACACCCGCGCGGCCGCGCGCGGTGGCCAAGGCAAATATCGTGTCCATGATGCGGCCCCGGCTGGTCCGTTAACTGTTCATCGAATCAAAGAATTCGCTGTTCGATTTGGTCTGCTTCAGCTTTCCAATCAGGAACTCGATGGCATCGGTGGTGCCCATGGGGTTCAAAATACGACGCAAGACATAGGTTTTCTGCAGATCGTTCTTTTCGATCAACAGGTCTTCCTTCCGCGTGCCGGATTTTAGAATATCCATGGCCGGGAACACGCGCTTGTCGGCGATCTTGCGATCCAGCACGATTTCACTGTTACCAGTGCCTTTGAATTCTTCAAAGATCACCTCATCCATGCGGCTGCCGGTGTCGATCAAGGCGGTGGCAATAATGGTCAGCGACC
>JANNBG010000271.1:0-4633 GCA_031385205.1 Rhodobacterales bacterium | reverse complement strand
GATGCCACACAGATGGGGCCGCTGGTGAATGCCAGTCAGTTGGAAAAGGTGCTGGGCTACATCGCGGTGGCCAAGGCGGAAGGCGCGACCTTGGTGACGGGTGGCGATAGGGCGCTCAGTAGCGGCAGTTTCGTGCAGCCTACGGTGTTTGCCGATGTGACGGATGGCATGACACTTGCGCGTGAAGAGGTCTTTGGCCCGGTCATGGCGGTATTGGACTTTTCACATGAGGATGAGGTGATAACCCGCGCCAATGCCACGGAATTCGGCCTTGCAGCAGGCGTGTTCACCGCTGATATGACCCGCGCCCATCGCGTGGTCGCCGCCTTGCAGGCGGGCACCACATGGATCAACGCCTATAACCTGACGCCGGTGGAGGCGCCGTTTGGTGGCGTCAAACAATCAGGTGTCGGGCGTGAAAACGGCCATGCAGCGGTGCAGCATTATACGCAGGTGAAATCCGTCTATGTGGGCATGGGGCCGGTTGATGCGCCCTACTGACAGTGCTGATTTTGTGATCGTGGGGGCAGGCAGTGCCGGGTCGGCCATGGCCTACCGTTTGGGCGAGGCGGGCTGTTCGGTCATTGTGATCGAACATGGCGGGTCCGATATCGGGCCGTTCATCCAGATGCCAGCGGCCCTGTCATTCCCGATGAACATGGCGCGCTATGACTGGGGCATGCATACCGAACCAGAGCCTCACCTTGGTGGTCGTGTGTTGGTGACCCCCCGCGGCAAGGTGATTGGCGGGTCAAGCAGTATCAACGGCATGGTCTATGTGCGCGGCCATGCGCGGGACTATGACACATGGGCCGAGATGGGCGCTGCGGGCTGGGGTTATGCCGATGTCTTGCCGTATTTCAAGCGGATGGAGCATTGTCACGGCGACGGTGATGCCAGTTTCCGCGGTACGGATGGCCCCTTGCACATCACGCGCGGGCCACGGTCGAACCCTTTGTTCGACGCGTTCATTCAGGCAGGTGCACAGGCGGGATATGCCGTAACGCCTGACTATAACGGGCAGGCGCAAGAAGGCTTTGGCCCGATGGAGGCCACGATCTACAAAGGGCGGCGCTGGTCCACCGCCAATGCGTATCTGCGGCCCGCCATAAAACGTGGTAATGTGCGGCTGGTGCGCGCCCTCGCACGGCGCGTGGTGATGCAGGATGGCCGCGCCGCGGGGGTAGAGGTGGACCGCCACGGCCAGACCGAGGTGATTGGTGCGAACCGGGAGGTGATCCTTGCGGCATCGTCGATCAATACGCCGAAACTCCTGATGCTGTCGGGCATCGGCCCCGGCGCGCATCTGGCGCAGCATGGCATTCCGGTGATTGCAGACCGCGCAGGCGTGGGGGCCAACCTGCAGGACCATCTGGAGGTCTATGTGCAATATGCGGCAGCCAAGCCGATCACATTGTACAAATACTGGAACCTCTGGGGCAAGGGGCTGATCGGCGCGCAATGGCTGTTTACTGGCAAGGGCCTGGGGGCCAGCAACCAGTTCGAGGCTTGCGCCTTTATCCGATCCGACAAGGGCATTGATTACCCTGATATCCAGTATCATTTCCTGCCCATCGCTGTACGCTATGATGGTCGCGCGGCGGCGGGTGGCCACGGCTTTCAGGCCCATGTCGGCCCGATGCGGTCAAAATCGCGTGGGTCGGTCACGCTGCAATCCGCTGATCCGAACGCGGCCCCGGTGATCCGCTTTAACTATATGTCGCACCCTGATGACTGGGATGAATTCCGCAAATGCATCCGCCTGACGCGTGAGGTGTTCGGGCAGGCGGCCATGCAGCCTTATGTGAAATCCGAGATTCAGCCGGGCGCGGATGTGGTGACGGACGCGCAGATCGACGCCTTTATCCGGGAGCATGCGGAAAGCGCCTATCATCCGTGTGGCACGGCGCGGATGGGGCGCAGGGACGATCCGGGTGCTGTGGTGGATGCCGAGGGCTGCGTGATCGGGGTCGATGGTTTGCGGGTGGCGGACAGTTCAATCTTCCCGCAGATCACCAATGGCAACCTGAACGCGCCGTCGATCATGGTGGGTGAAAAGATCGCTGATCATGTGTTGGGGCGGGTGCCCTTGGCCCCGTTGAACCTGGAACCGGTCATCAATCCGCATTGGCGCGTGGCGCAAAGGTGAAATGGGCAGATTGCCCATCACTCAGATCAAACCGCCCCCACGGCTCGTGCCCGCCGCATCACCCAGATCACACACAGGATCGACGCTGCAGATGTCGACAGCATCAGCAGGATTAACGGCATCACACCAGATGTCTCTGTCAGAACCAGCCCGGCTAGCGCAGACAAAGCCGCACCCCCGCCAATCGTGATCGCCCCGCCCAATCCCGCCGCCGATCCCGCCAGTTGCGGGCGCACCGACAGCATGCCTGCATTCGCCGATGGCAACACAATGCCATTACCCAAACCCACGGCAATCGTCAGGCCAAAGAACACCTCAGCCGTGGCGAACCCAGCAAAGGCCAGCACCGCCAGCGCAGCTAACCCAGTTGTCGTGACCAGCGCCCCCAGCAGGATCATCCGGTTGATCCCCATGCGCGTGGCAAAGCGCCCTGACAGAAAGTTGCCCAACAGATACCCAACCGCAGGTGCCCCGAAATACAGGCCCAGACGCGCCGTATCCAACCCGTAAACCTTGGCCCCCACAAAGGGCGCGCCCCCCAGAAACGCAAAGAACGCGCCTGACGCAAAGGCCGCCGCCAGCACATAGCCCCAAAACCGTTGCGACTGCAGCAATTCAGGATAGGCCCGCACCTGCGCGCCAAAGCTGGTCGCCCGGTGCGTGGCCGTTTCACCCAAATCTGCCCAGACCAGCCACAGCAACGCAACGCCCCCCAGACCCAGCATCCAGAATGACGCCTGCCAGCCGAATGCCGCATCCAATGCGCCACCAATGACCGGGCCGATCATCGGCACCACCGACATGCCCATCGTCACATAGCCGATCATCGAGGCTGCCTGATCTGCGGGCACCATATCGCGCACGACCGCCCGGCTGAGGGCGAAGCCGCTGGCAATAGAGGCCTGCAGCAGGCGGCAGATGAAGAATGTGGTAAAGGTCGGTGCCAACAGCGCACCAAGGGTGGCCAATATGAACACGGCGATGGAACCGAGCAGCACCGGCCTGCGACCATAACGGTCGGAAATCGGACCGATGAAGATCTGGATGACGGCCGTTGTGGCGATATAGGCCGATACCGACAGCTGCATCCACGCATAGGTCACGCCAAAATGTTGCGCCATGACGGCCAGCGACGGCAGAAAGATGTTGAGCGACAGGGCGGCAAGGCCAGCGATAGCAATCAGCGTGCCGATGTGCGGGGGTGTTGTGCGATTGGGCATGCGGTTTGGCTATGCTGGTGAGAAGGCATTGTCCAGATACCTCCATCGCGCTTGCGGGCGACGCTTGCGTATTTGGGCAAACAGAAAGTTTGCTGTGTCAGCAACCCCCAGCCAGCACGTTATGCCCTTTGACCGCCGCAACATTCCCGTTACCAATGAACAAAACGGGGGGCACGATGCGGGATATCCTGGGCGAGTTGGAGGCACGGCGTGTGGTTGCCCGCGCGGGCGGGGGTGCAGCGCGCAACGCGGCGCAACATGCCAAGGGCAAGCTGACAGCGCGCGAGCGGGTGGAACTGCTGCTGGACGAAGGCTCGTTCGAAGAGTTTGACATGTTCGTCGCACATCGCTGCGTCGATTTCGGCATGTCGGAGACCAAGCAGCCGGGCGATGGCGTCATCACCGGCTGGGGCACGATCAACGGGCGCATGGTCTATGTCTTTGCACAGGATTTTACCGTGCTGGGCGGCTCCGTGTCGGAAACGCATGGGGCCAAGATTTGCAAGATCATGGATATGGCCATTCAGAATGGCGCGCCGGTCATTGGCATTTGTGACAGTGGTGGCGCGCGCATTCAGGAAGGCGTGGGGTCGCTGGCGGCTTACGGTGAGATTTTCCAGCGCAATGTGCTGGCATCGGGGGTGGTGCCGCAGATCAGCCTCATCATGGGGCCTTGTGCAGGCGGGGCGGTGTATAGCCCCGCCATGACGGACTTCATCTTTATGGTGAAGGATTCGTCCTACATGTTCGTGACCGGCCCGGATGTGGTCAAGACCGTCACGAACGAAGTGGTGACGGCAGAGGAGTTGGGCGGGGCCACGACGCATACGCGCAAATCATCGGTGGCGGATGGCGCGTTTGAAAATGATGTGGAGGCGCTGGCCGAGGCACGCCGTTTGTTCGACTTTCTGCCCCTGAACAACCGCGAAAAGGCCCCGGTCCGCCCGTTTTTTGATGACCCTGCACGGGTGGAACCCAGTCTGGACACACTGATCCCGGAAAACCCGAATACGCCTTACGATATGAAAGAGCTGATCCTGAAGGTGGCGGATGAGGCGGATTTCTTTGAAATTCAGCGCGATTACGCCGCCAACATCATCACCGGCTTTATCCGTATCGAAGGCCAGACCGTGGGTGTGGTGGCCAATCAGCCGATGGTGCTGGCCGGCTGTCTGGATATTGATGCCAGCCGCAAGGCCGCGCGGTTTGTGCGGTTCTGCGATGCATTCGAGGTGCCGATCCTGACCTTTGTCGATGTGCCCGG
>JANNBG010000231.1:0-2084 GCA_031385205.1 Rhodobacterales bacterium | reverse complement strand
GGCCACCCTTGTCGTCGGCCCCTTCTACCTGTCCGGGGGTCTGGGGCTGAGCCCCGTGCAGACCGGGCTGGCGATGTCGGTGGGGCCGGGCGTTTCTGCCTTGACCGGCATTCCGGCAGGTCGGCTGGTGGACCGCTTTGGTGAGGCGACCGTGACCTTCACCGGGTTGCTTGGTATCGTCTTGGGGTCAGTCCTGATGATGCTGCTGCCCGACGCATTTGGCGTGGCGGGATACATCGGCGGCCTTGCCATCATCACCGCAGGCTATGCGCTGTTTCAGGCGGCAAACACGACCGCCGTGATGCATGGTGCCACAGCTGAGAGCCGCGGCATCACCTCCGCCCTTCTGGGCCTGTCCCGAAACCTTGGCCTCATCACAGGTGCCTCGGCCATGGGGGCAGTCTTCACCTTCGGATCGAAGGCAGAAGGTCTGTTCGGACCAAGCACCGCAGGTGCAGCCGGATTGCAGCTGACCTTTGCCATCGCCGCCGGTCTGGGATGTGTGGCACTTTGCGTGGCTATGTTGGCACGCAGGAAAAGCAAGTTGAACAGCCGCCGCCGTCTCCATCATGGCTGTCAGGCGGCGACATCAAGGGCGACCCGTGTTTAACGAATTTCAACGCGTTTGGTGCGACAGGCCTCTGGGCTGAGCGTAACGTCCCAACGCCAGCGTTCGTGCCTGTTGCCGCACGGATCGTAAGCGTGCAGCGGCCACTCGAAGGGGGAAGCGCGTTGCAGTGCTGCTTCCCCATTCTGGCTTTTAACGCTTGCCGCAGCTGCGTTGCGTGGGCATCGCCCCACAATAGACACTGCGAACCTTCAGGAACTGCCAGGTAACCGTCCCGGCAGATCTATGACCAACACTGGCAAGCCGTCAGAGGTTTTTTGCTCCGACCGGCCTTCAGGCCCGATAACGCCCCTGATACGGCGCCGCATGTTGGAAAAACTTTCAAAGCGGACAGTGTCGATAGCCACGTCCAACTGGATTGAGACGGCCAGATTCAAACCGATTTTTGACAGGGCCACGATCCGCCCCACAAAGGTTTGCCCCAGATACTTGCCCCGGACTTCATCACCCAACTGAAGCGTTATCGGCTCGGCGCGCGATAGCTTGGCGTGAAGCGTATTCCAGTCTCGTGCACCGTTCTGATGGGCGACAAGCTCCAGCGCCTGCGCGTGGCTCATTCTGGTGCCCTGCCCGACAAGCGCGTCGCGCAAAGCTTTGGCCTGTGTTTTGGCCTCTGACACGGAGTTTACCGTCATGGCGCTTGCGTCCCAAGGGAAAGACCAAAACCTTTGCTGAGGCCGCGATGCTGCCCGGTTGCGATCACTACCCCGAGGGCTGCAGCGACGATGATCCCGTCAGCAATTGGGAACGCAAACCAGATGGCCTTTGCCCCGATGAAAAAGCCCAAGGCTGCAAGCAGAAGCGGGCTGAGGGCAAAAGGTTTGATCAACGTCAGCATCGCGGTCCGCCCGGGCTTGCCGATGGCCTGAAAATACAAGGCGAGCACGAGAACCGGACCGGTGAACAGATAGAGGGACAACATCGGAAGCAAAATCCTGCCGACCTCGCCGATGACGTCCGGGCTGGTCACAAACAAGCCGCCAATCCAAGCGTGCCCGATCAGCAAAGTGGCCTCGACCAAGGCGCAATACACAAAGGCCACGGCAAGTGCGAGCCGCAGGGCGGCATCTGACCGGCGGTAAAGCTTTGCGCCAACGTTATGTCCGACGATGGTCTGGGTGGCCATGGCGATGGCCATCAGCGGAAGGAAGGTAAAGCTTACAATCCGGGTCACGATGCCATAGGCGGCAACGCTGTCGACATAGCCCGCGCCCGCCGTCAGGTGCAGCGTCGTGATCACCGTGGCCGAAACCAGTGCGATCCCGATGTAGCTGAGGCTGACTGGCGCGCCCAGGGCCAAAATGGGACGCCATCCCCCGATCCAGCGGGATTTCCAGAGGCCGGACATCCGCAGGATGCCGCCACCGCGCCACCGCAAGCCAACAAGCAGTGCAAGCCCTGTTCCTTGGGCAATGGCCGTTCCCAAAGCGGATCCCGCGACGCCCATGTCCAAGGG
>JANNBG010000143.1:0-1546 GCA_031385205.1 Rhodobacterales bacterium | reverse complement strand
ATTAACTTATCAAGCAGGGCGATAAACTGTGTAACCTGAAGGTGTGTTCTGAAAGGGGCATGTCGTTTGAACCCACAATCGCCCATGGCCGTGACGGAGAGTCTGGCCTGCCGGATGACGGCGGACCGGGACAGCCGGGTGGTGTGTGCGCTGTTGGCAGCGGTGGGGCAGGAGCATGCGTTGGTGGCAGACCTGCGTCCGACGACCGAGGAATGGCGGCGGGTGATCGATTTTGTGACGGAAGTGGGCCATTCGTCGGATGCGCGGCGGCAGGAATGGGTGCTTTTGGCGGATGTGATCGGGGCATCGACGTTGGTGGAAGATATCAACACGCAGCGACCGGAGGGGGCGACACCGAACACGCTGGCGGGGCCGTTTTACCGGGCCGATGTGCCGGACATGGAAAATGGCACGTCGATTTCACGCGATGGTTTGGGCGTGCCGTTGCATGTGACGGGGCGGATCGCGGATTTGGATGGCGCGGGGATCGCGTAGGCGGTGGTGGAAGTGTGGCAGGCAAATGGGGATGGGTTTTATGAAAACCAGCAGCCGGATTTGCAGCCGGAGTTCAACTTGCGCGGGCGGTTTTTGACCGATGATGCGGGTGGCTTTGCCTTTGTGTCAGTATGCCCGCGCGGTTATGCCTTGCCGGAAGATGGGCCTGTGGGACGGTTGCTGAACGGGTTGGGCATCAAGCTGGAACGCCCGGCGCATCTGCACTTTCGCGTCACAGCGCCGGATTATCAGACCTTGACCACGCATGTGTACGACCGCGCGGACCCCGCCATCGGGCGGGATGCGTTGTTCAGCGTGAAACCCGCCTTGTTGAGCGACTTTCGCCCGATGGATACGGAAAATGGCCCGGCGCTTGCGCTGGATATCAGGTTCTTATTGGCCCGCACGGGGCTGCTACCACATCACCGGACATGACGGGGAACCACATGGCCTTTGTCAGCGGCTTTCACCACCTGACGCTTTCCACGGATGGCGCGCAGGAGGACTTTGACTTCTACACCAAAACGCTGGGTCTTTATTCGGTCAAGCGGACGGTTTTATTTGATGGGACGATCCCGGTGTATCACCTGTATTACGGTTCAAAGCACGCGGATGCATCGACGATCATCACGACATTCCCGTTCAAGAAACCGGGGATTTACGGCAGGCGGGGCACCAATCAGGCGCGCACGATCCTGCAGACAATCCCGGCAGGGGCGGCGGATTTCTGGGTGGACCGATTGCATGCGCATGGGGTGCCTGCGACCAAAGGCAGCCGGTTTGGCATGACGCGGGTGCTGTTCAAACATCCCTGCGGTATCCCGCATGAATTGGTGGAAAACCCGGCGGATACGCGGGTGCCAATTGTGAATGCAGCTGCGGGCACGACGGCGCAGACGGCGATCAGGGGCATCCATGGGGCGGGGATTGCGGTGTATGACTTGAATTCCATGCATGAATTCCTGTCGATCGGGATGAACCTTGTGCAAGAGGCTGCGACGGATGAGGGCCTGATGTTTGCGGTGCCGGATACGATGGGGCCGCATTCGGT
>JANNBG010000135.1:0-11758 GCA_031385205.1 Rhodobacterales bacterium | reverse complement strand
GGGCACCATCGGCAGTTTCGCCTTCGATGATGTATTTGTCGGAGATGGCGCGGATGTGGGCCTTGACGGACAGGCGCAACTGGCGCGTGGCCTGATCGACTTCGGGTTGGGTTTTGGCGCGGCGCAATGCCTCGTACGCCTCCAAAGGAAACTTGGCGTCGATGACGATGGGGCCGGGCGGGTTGGGCAGGTGGATCAGGCAATCAGCGCGTTTGCCGTTACTGAGGGTGGCCTGCATGGTGTAGGCATCGGATGGCAGGGCCTTGATGACGATATCGTTCAACTGAATTTCGCCAAAAGCCCCGCGTGCCTGTTTGTTGGACAGGATATCTTGCAGGTTCAACACGTTACTGGACAGTTTTTCGATATTGGTCTGGGCTTTGTCAATGGCTTCCAGCCTTTGATGCAGATCGCCCAGACTGCGCGCGGTGCGGACGGACGTGCCTTGCAGGCTTTCCGTCATGCCGCGCTGCACTTCGGCCAGACGCTGTTCCATCAGGCGCATCATGGCCGATTGGCTGATGGTTTGGGCCTCACTGACGTGTTGCAACCCACCTGACAGGCGTTCCTGGCCATCGGACAGGGCCTGGACGCGGTTGGTCATGTAACCCATCTCACGCAGGATTGGGTCCGCCATTCCGGCAGAACGCCCCGCGGCACGCAGGATGAGGAGGAGGATGAGCAGCAGCAGGATGACGGCCGCGCCGATGGCGAGAGTGAGGGGATCATCCCCGCGGAAACTATATTGACCGATGGTGATCATCTGCGGCCAAACAGGCGTTCGATGTCGTGGAGTTTCAACTCCACATAGGTGGGGCGGCCGTGGTTGCATTGGCCGGAATGGGGGGTTGCCTCCATCTCACGCAAGAGCGCGTTCATTTCCTCAGGGCGCAGCTGGCGACCGGAGCGGACAGAGCCGTGGCAGGCCATGCGCGACAGGATGGCGTCGATGCGGGCGCGGGTAGTGGTTGTGTCGCCTGCGGCCAGTTCATCGAGGATATCGCGGATCAGGGCGGCGGCACTGATGGGGCCAAGGATGGCGGGGGTTTCACGCACGGCAATGGCGGTGCCACCAAAAGCCTCATACGTCAGGCCGAGGGGGGCCAGGTCGGGGGCGGCGTCGAGGATAAGGGCGCAGTCGGTGGGGGACAGGTCCACGATTTCGGGGATCAGCAGGGATTGGGCGGCGATGCCTGTATCGGCCATTTGGGATTTCAGGCGTTCATAGACGAGGCGTTCATGGGCGGCGTGTTGATCGACGATGACGATGCCGGTGGGGGTTTGGGCGATGATATAGTTTTCATGCACCTGCGCGCGGGCAGCGCCAAGGGGGCCTTCGGAGTCTGTTGGCGGGTCATAGCGCGCGGTTGTTTCAGCAAAACCGGGGGCTTGGAACGCGGTGGCGCGGGAGAGGGACAGTTGGGAGGGGCGGTCCATTTGGTAGATGCGCGCCTCTGGCCTGAATGCGGTAAGGGTGGCATCGGCGAGGGTGGAGGAGGTGCGGTTGGTGGCGGCGTGCAGGGCGGCTTTGAGGCCAGAGACGATCAGGCCACGGGCGAGATCGGGTTCGCGAAAGCGGACTTCGGATTTGGCGGGGTGGACGTTCACATCGACGCGGGCAGGATCGGCGATGATGTTCAGGACGGCGGCAGGGTGGCGGTCACGGCTGAGCAGATCCCAATAGGCGGCGCGCAGGGCACCGTGGAGCATGCGGTCGAGCACGGGGCGACCATTGACGCAGAGGTATTGCAGGGCAGAGGAACCACGGGAATAGGTGGGCAGGGCGGCATAACCGGTGAGGCGGAGGCCGTCGCGGTCTGTGTCGATTTTGATGGCGTTTTCGATGAAGTCGCGCCCAAGGACAGAGGCGAGGCGGGCGTGGAGGGCAGCGAAATAATCGCCGGGCTGCGGATCGGCGCGAAAGATGATGCGGCCTTCACCTCCGCCGGTGACATCGCGCAGGGTGAAGCCTGTGGCGGGTTCGGCCATGGCGAGTCGTTTGATGACATCATGGATGGCTTGGGATTCGGCGCGGTCGGAGCGCATGAATTTGAGGCGGGCGGGGGTGGCATAGAACAGATCGCGCAGATCGACGATGGTGCCCCGCGTGATGGCTGCGGGTTTGACGGCGTCTGTGCGCCCGCCGTTGACGGTGATGCTGGCCCCGTCATGGCCCGCAGCACGCGACTGGATGGTCAGGCGGGCGACGGAGGCGAGGGAGGGGAGCGCCTCACCCCGGAAACCGAAGGAATGGATGGCGAGCAGGTCGGAGCCATCAATTTTCGAGGTGGCATGGCGCGACAGGGCAAGGGGCAGATCGGCGGCGGTCATGCCGCAGCCATCATCGGTCACACGGATCAGGGTTTTGCCACCACCCGCATAGTCAACAGTGATGCGGGTGGCATGGGCATCGAGTGCGTTTTCAACCAGTTCCTTGACGGCAGAGGCGGGGCGTTCGACCACCTCACCCGCCGCGATGCGGTTGATGGCGGATTCGTCCAACTGGCGGATCACGGGTCGGGAAGGGGATATGTGGGGGGTGGCGAGGGTCATGCCACCACCCTTAGCATTTTGTGGTGTGGGATTCTACCGATTCTGGGGGCTCCTCCTCCGCCCTTGCGGGCGACGTCGGGCGGGGGAGAGGACTGGGCCGGGGGTGCGATGGGTGAGAGGGTGAAAGATGCGTATTTAGGCAAACAGAAAGCCGAGTTGTCAGTTCGTGCTTTCAAGACCTGCGGGTTGGCCCACCACGACGAAACGCAAGGCGTCTGGCTGAATCAGCCGGGCGGCGACACGTTGGATATCGGCCAGGGTGACGGCATTTACGCGGTCATTGCGGGTTTTGGGATAATCGGGTGACAGGCCGGTCATCTGCATGCCGACGAGAATACTGGCGATGGTGCCATTGCCATCAAAGCGCAGGGGGTAGGCGCCTGTCAGGTAGGTTTTGGTGGTGGCAAGCTCTTCTGCCGTGATGCCATCGCGCGCCACTTTTGCCCATTCGTCGCGGATCACCTGCACGGCATCAGCCGTCTTTTCATTGGCGGCGGAAAACTGGCCCAGCATGAGTTCAGCCTGATCGTAACCCACGAGATAGGTGCCGATGCCATAGGTCAGGCCGCGCTTTTCGCGCACTTCGGACATCAGGCGCGCCGAAAAGCGCCCGCCGCCCAGAACCTCGTTCAGGATGGTGGCGGCGAAGAAATCCGGGTCATCGCGTTTGATGCCAGCATGGCCGAACATCACCACGGATTGTGGGCCGGGGAAGTCTTGGATGGTGACGCCGCCGGTCAGATGCAGGTCTGCCCTGCCCGGCAGGGGGGCGCCCGTGGCTGGCAGATCGCCCAGCAGGCGGTCGAGCAGCAGGCCCAGTTCGGCGGCTGTGATATCGCCCGTGGCTGCGACGAAGATGCGGTCGCGCGCCAAGGCACCCTGATGGGCGGCCACGATATCATCACGGGTCAGGGCGGTGACAGAGGCGATGGTGCCATCGCCATCCGTGGCATAGGGATGGTCGGCAAAGGCTGCGGCATCGAAGGCGAGGCTGGCGAGGCTGTCAGGGTCCGTTGCATTGCCACGCAAGGCGGCCAGGACCTGACCCCGCACGCGTTCTACGGCCACGGCATCGAATGTTGGATGGACCAAGGCGGTTTGCAGCAAGGCCACTGCGGCATCGCGATTTTCGGTCAGAAACCGGGCGGACACGCCCACGGAATCGGTGCTGGGCTTGAACTGATAGGTCGCGGCCAAGGCATCCCGCGCCTCGGCGAAGCCTTGGGAATCGAGGGTTCCGGCGCCTTCTTCGATCAGGCCGGTCATCAGGTTGACAGCGCCGCGTTTGCCGGGGGCATCCAGTGCGGTGCCGCCCTGAAACTGAATTTCCAGCGCGGTGAAGGGGATGTTATGGTTTTCGACGAGCCAGGCCTTGATGCCGCCGGGCGAGGTGATGGGCTGGATGTTAATCTCGGCATGGACGGGCAGGGCCAAGAGGCACAGGGCGATGATAAAACGGATCATTCTGCAGGCTCCTCGGCCACCAGCCAGCCGGTGACGGCCTGCTTTTTGTTCAACACGGCTTGGGCCGCGGTCATCACATCATCTATTGTCACGGCTTGCAGCACATCGGGCCAGGCCTGCACATCGGCGACGGTCAGGCCGGTGGCCAGCGCCTCGCCATAGGTGCGGGCAAGGCCATCGACATCATCACGGGCATAAATCTGTTCGGCGCGGATTTGGGTTTTGATGCGGGCAAAGGCGGCGGGATCGACGCCATTTTTCAGGAAATCATCCAGCACGGTATCCATCGCCGCCTCGGCATCGGCCAAAGACACACCGGGCAAAGGCACCATGACAAAGCCGAAGGTGGTGTCATCAACGGCGGAGCCATCATAGAAGGCGGAAGAATAGACGGCGACTTGCGTGTCGAATTGCAGCTTTTTGGCGAGCACGGAGGTGGTGCCGGACCCGCCCAACACTTCGGCCAGAATGGTCAGGCTTGCGGCTTGCACCTGATCGCCGGGGTCGCGTTCGGGGGCAAGGTAGGTGCGCATGATGAAGGGTTCCGACACGCGGGCATCGGCCATGGTCATGCGGCGTTCGGCGAGTTGTGGCGGTTCAGACGGGCGCAGGCGGGGCGGGATGGTGGTGCTGGGGGCGACAGGGCCGTATTCCGCAATGGCCAAGGCCTTGACGTCATCGGGGTTCACGTCACCCGCGACGACAAGGATGGCGTTGTTGGGGGCGTAAAAGCGGGCATAGTAATCCAGCGCATCCTCGCGGGTCAGGGCGGCCATTTCATGCCGCCAGCCAATGATGGGAATGCCGTAGGAATGGTTCATGAACTGGGCGGCGCGCATCTGTTCGGACAGCAGGGCGGAGGGGTTGCTGTCGGTGCGTTGGCTGCGTTCTTCGAGGATCACCTCGCGTTCGGTGGTCACATCACCCGGCAGCAGGCGCAGATTGCGCATGCGGTCAGCCTCCATCTGCATCATCAGATCGAGGCGGTCGGCGGCGACGCGTTGGAAATAGCCGGTGTAGTCCCAGGAGGTGAAGGCGTTGTCGTTGCCGCCTTGCGCCTCCACTATGGTGGAAAAGGCACCGGGGGCGACCTTATCAGTGCCTTTGAACATGAGGTGTTCAAGGAAATGCGCGATGCCGGAATGACCGGGTGGTTCATCGGCGGCGCCGATCTTGTACCAGACCATATGGGTGACGGCGGGGGCACGGTGGTCTTCGATGACAACAACCTGCAGGCCGTTGTCCAGCGAAAAGGTTGTCACATCATCGGCAATTGCGGGAAGCGGGGCGACAAGGGCAACGGTCAAACACAGGTGGCGCAGCAGCATATGGTCGCTCCGGTTAAGGTGCATCTAACCTACGTCAATCGGGGGGAAGGGCAAGGCACGCAAGCGTGACTTATTCGCCATCCTTAGGTGGTGGGGCGGATGGGGTGCGGGCGCCAAGCCTGCGCCAGCGAGCCAGATCGGCCTGTTGATCGAGCGATTGATCGGCATAGGCCTTGAAATAAACGTTCACGTTGAAGATGCGTTCGAGCAGGCGCCCGTTATTGTCACGGCGGAATTCAAGGTCTTCGGTGGCAAGTGTGGTGCGGATATCAGCCGAGATACCTGCACGCGCGGCATAGTTGACCAAGGCCCCATCACCCGCAGGCACGCCACCGGCAGCCTGCGGATTACCGCCAAGGGCGATAATGGCGTCTTCCTTTGGGGTGGGGTCTGTGCGGTTGGTGCCGCCTGCGGTGGGCGGGGGCAAAGCGGCGAGAGTTTCAGGCATTGCCAAAGGCTTAGGTGGCAGAATGGAGAATTCGTCAGGGCCATTGCCGGAGGCACGCACGTTCATCAGGATGGGGTTGTCGTCATTGCCACAGCCTGACAGCAGCAGTGCCGCCGCGACCGCGAAGCCCCCTGTTGCTGATCTCATGCGTGACACTCCTGCCTAATCCTGCCCCGTCTTAGCGCAACCGTGTGCGCGCGTCACGGGGTCTTTCTGCGTTTGGGTGGGGTTGGTTTGCCGGTGAACAGCACGAGGCCTGCGGCCCCGGCGAAAATGGCAATGTCGGCGACGTTGAAGGCATAGGGGTTGTCGATGCCACAGCAGGACATGTTCAGGAAATCGGCAACAGCACCATACCAGATGCGATCGATCACATTGCCGACAGCACCGCCGATCAGCAGGCCTGCGCTGATCTGGGCGATCCTGCCGCCACCTTCACGGCGCACCCAGATGAACACCCATGCGGATATGGCGAGGGCAATGGCGATCAGGGCCCAGCGGACGATGTCTTTGCTGCCGGACAAAAGGCCAAAGTTGATGCCGGTGTTCCAGGCCATGCGGAAGGTAAGGTAGGGGGGGATGACATCCATTTCGGCCAGGTCGATCAGATTGAGGCCGTGGACGACGGCCCATTTGGTGGCCTGATCAAGGGCGAGGGTGAGGGCAGCGGTGAGGGCGAGTGTGCGCATGGGTCAGTGCCGGAAATGGCGCATGTGCGTGAAGACCATGGCAAGGCCTGCGGCATCGGCGGCGGCGATGACGTCATCATCGCGCATCGACCCGCCGGGTTGGATGATGGCGGTGGCCCCGGCCTCTGCCGCCGAAATCAGCCCATCGGCGAAGGGGAAAAAGGCGTCAGAGGCGACGACAGCGCCATGGGTGAGGGCGCGGGGCAGGTGCAGGGCATCAGCCATGTCTTGGGATTTTCGGGCGGCGATGCGGGTGCTGTCGATCCGGCTCATCTGGCCTGCGCCGATACCGACGGTGGCCCCGTGATGGGCATAGATGATGGCGTTGGATTTGACGTGTTTGGCGACGGTCCATGCAAACAGCAGATCATCGAGTTCGGCTTCGGTGGGTGCGCGTTTGGTGACGCATTTCAGATCGGCGCGGGTGATGCGGCCTGCGTCGCGGTCCTGGACGAGGAATCCACCGGCGACCTGCCGGAAAGTCAGGCCCTTTGCGGTGGGGTCGGGCAGGCCAGCGGTGGTGAGCAAGCGGAGGTTTTTCTTGGCGGCAAAGATGCGTTTGGCATCATCATCGGCACCGGGGGCAATGACGACTTCGGTAAAGATTTGCACGATGGCCTCGGCGGTTGGGCCGTCCAAAGGTTGGTTGAGTGCAACAATGCCGCCGAAAGCAGAGGTGCGGTCGCAGTCATAGGCGCGTTGGTAGGCCTGTGCCAAGGTCGCCCCGGTGGCGACGCCGCAGGGGTTGGCGTGTTTGATAATGGCGCAGGTGGGGGCGGTGGTGAATTCGGCGACCAGTTCAAAGGCGGCGTCGGTGTCATTGATGTTGTTGTAGGACAGTTCTTTGCCTTGCCATTGGTGGGCTGTGGCAACGCCTGCGCGGTTTGATCCATCGGTATAAAACGCGGCGGCTTGATGTGGGTTTTCGCCATAACGCAGGGGTTGGGCAAGGGTGCCGGCAAAGGCGCGGTGCTTTGGGGTGGGCTCGTTAATGGCTTTGGCCATCCAGCCGGAGACGGCAGCGTCATAGGCGGCGGTGCGGGAATAGGCGGTGAGGGCAAGGGATTGGCGGAAGGCCATGGTGGTGGCGCCGTCATGCGCCTTCATCTGGTCCAGCAGGGCGGTATAATCGGCGGGATCGGTGATGACGGCGACAAAGCGGTGGTTTTTGGCGGCTGCGCGGATCATGGCGGGGCCGCCGATATCGATATTCTCGATGCAGGTGGCGTGATCGGCCCCGCGTGCCACGGTTGCTTCGAAGGGATACAGGTTCACGATCAACAGATCGATGGGTTCGATGCCATGCGCGGCCATGGCCACCAAGTGTTCGTCATCATCGCGCAGGGCTAGCAGGCCACCATGTACGGCGGGGTGCAGGGTTTTGACGCGACCATCCATCATTTCGGGAAAACCCGTGACATCGGCCACATCGCGCACAGGCAACCCTGCACTGCGCAACAGGCCAGAGGTGCCACCTGTGGAGATGAGTTCAACGCCTTGGGCCACCAGTGCGCGGGCGAGGTCGAGCAGGCCGGTTTTGTCGGAGACAGAGATCAGGGCGCGCCCGATGGGAACCAATGCATGCATGGTGTCAATCCTTTGCCGTCAACTGCCGGGGTTGTCGTTCAGCCCGAAATCCCGGATGGCGGTGGGAGTATCCTGTGCCTTGGCGAAGGTCCAGCGGGTGCGGTGTTCCAGATCGCGGATGCGGGCGGAAAGAACGATGGCCTGGGTGGCGCGGGGTTTGAGACGACCGCGTTCCAGATAGACGGATGGGGCAAGGGTCAGCCTCGCCTCGCCATTGAAGCGGAAGACCCATGTTTCGGTGCTTATCAGGGTGACAGAAACGGCAGTGCCGCCCAGATCAAGGCTGGGTTCGGCATCGGGGTGCAGATGGAACCGCAGGGAAAAGCCGATCCCTTGCAGGCCGGTGCTGGTGAGCAACGCCTCCAGCCGCGCGCGCATGGCGGGGGTGCTGGCGGACAAACGGTCATCGCCTTCGAGCCTGCGGCCATCGCTGGTCAGGCTGAGGGTGCGGCTGTGGATCAGGCCATGCGTTTCGCCCCAGCCATCATGGGCGGCATAGACGCCATGTTCATGGTCGCCCGGCATCTGATGGGCGGCAATGATGCGGGCGCGTTGGGTCAGGGTGTCGGCCAAGGCACCTGTGCCAAAGCGCGAGGATGACATGCCGTCGATGGCCAATGTGGCATGTGATGTGGTGGCACGACCGGCGCGGTGCCAGTCATGGCCGAAGGGTTTGCCAGACCCGCAATTGACGATGACGGCGCGGCGGCCGGAGGTCAGCTCGAACCCCAATGTGGCGGCATGGCCGGTTGCCGCCGGGGGGCTGGCGACATCAGCGATGACCGATGTGCGCCCGCCGATCAGGCGAGCGAAACCCATGGCAAAGCCTGATTGCATGGCGGCCCGCACACCGGCGGACGCCAGCGCCTGATCGAGCCTGCCGTCAATGCCGCGCCCGCCACCATGAAAACGCGCAAGGGCACCATCCACATGCCGCAGATTGCGCAGGCAGGGGGCGATGCGGTCGATGGCGGCCTGATGGGCGGCGGGCACGGTGCGGCCACCTTCGGTCAGGGCCTGTGCGGCCCAGATCAGCAAGGAGAACACTTCGAGCAGGTCTTCGGGGTTGCGCGAGGGGATGCCACCTTGGGCGTCGATGCCTGTGGCACAGTCACGGGCCAAGGCGTCCATCGCGGGGGCGACGTGGCGTTCCATGCCAGTCAGGGCAAGGCCTGCATAGATCATGCCGGCCAAAGCCTCGAACCGGGGCAGGCCGGGGGCGGCATGGGTCCAGCGGTGGGACAGATAGGCGGCCTGACGGGTGAGGGCGCGGTAATAGGCATCGGATTGCGCTTTGCTGCGGCCGGATAGCAGAAGGATGGCATGATTGATCCAGCGGATCAGGCGGCGACCGGCAAGGTCAGGCGTCCAGCCGGGGCCTGTGCCTGCACCAAACCGGGTGATCCAGCCCCAAGTCCAATCCTGCGCCAGTTTGCGCGCAGCGGTGTCACCCACGGCGGCCAGATCATCCAGCCATGCAAAGCCCTGCGCCTCGGCGGCGAAGGCGGGTTCGGGGGGTTTGATATCCCAAAGGGTCACGCCGGGGGCTTCGACCAGATGGCCTGCGAACATGACATTGCCCGCGACCAGCTGCCGCCCACGGGCAAACAAACCCATGCTGCGCGGTTCGGGTTGCGATTTGAACCCGGTGGCCATAGGCACCAGACCGGCGCGCCAGATGGCAAGGCGGTTGCCCATGCCGCCTGCACTGCCAGCCTTTGTGATGGATCGTGCCATGTGCCTGATGCCCGGATCATTGGTCGCCCGGTCCTTTACCCGGACCATAGCCGTGCTGTGTGACCCTGTCACCTTGGCACAGGCACCAACTGGCAATGAAGCGCCGCATCCCGCGCAATCAACACCTGGCAGGCTGGTGGTCAGCAGGGCGCTGTCCGGCATTCAACAGGTAGCAAGCGGGGCTTGGGCAAGCTATCGTAGACGAAAATGTGCCTTGCATCCGGTGCCCTGCATGTCGATCTTGTCGTTCCTGACCCATGTTCTGTTTGTTGGCCAAAGTCTGGTTGACCCCAATCTGCCTGCCTTGGTCGAGGGTGCCTTGCGTGCATCGGGAGCGACGGACGTGAGCGTGCAGGTGCAGGGCGTTGATGGCACAGCGCCCGCTGTTGATATGCTGGTCCTTACGGATGCATCGCTGGCTGGCGGGAAAGAGCGGATCTTTACCACGGCAAAAGCCGCGCGCGTGGCAAACCCTGCGGTGCAAATCTACCTTGCGGAGGCATGGCCTAGTTTGAAATCCGGGCCGGGCACGGTGATTGCAGGCGATCCGGGGGCGGGTGTGGCCTGGCGGGACAGGATTACGCAGGATGCAGGGGTCTGGCAGGGATTGGCGGATCAGGCGAGCCAGCAGATCGGCGGGGATGCGGTAGAGGTGATCCCGACAGGGCAGGCCTTTGGCCTTTTGGCGGATGCGATTGCAGATGGCAAAGTGCCGGGGATCGACAGCATTCAGGACATGTTCACTGATGACATTCACCCAAACGGCAAGGGGCTGTATTTCGTGGCGCTTGTGCATGCGGCGGCGATGACGGGCGAAAACCCCAAAGGCCTGCCCGCACAATTGACGCGGCACTGGCAGAACCGGGGGTCGGTGATCCCCGACACGCTCGCCCCGGTTTTGCAGCGCATTGCATGGGCGGCGGTGCAGGCCAGAGTGCCGGTCGCGGCACCGCTGCCAACCGTCACACCGCCAGTGTTGACGGGGGTGACCAATGCGAACCTGTCGGTGGGCCTTGCGGGGGTGAATGACTGGTCAGTGCAGCAGCCGTTTCTGAACGTGATGAAGACGGCGCGGGTGTGGACGGGGCATAAGCCTGGGCAATGGGGCGGGGTGGAGTATGACGCACTGGTGGCGCGGGGTGTTCTGGATGCGCAGGGGTGGCCCTTCAGCATTCCTGCGGATGTGACAGGGTTATCGACGCTGATCCTGACGGATTTACCAGCGGATGCGGGGTTTGTGGCGGGGCGGTATGTGCTGACGTATCAGGGCAAGGGGACGCTGCGGGTAGAAGGGCGGGCGCAGAATGTGGTGGCTGAGGCGGGGCGTGTTCTGTTCGACTATGCGCCGGGCGAGGGGGGGGTGATCCTGACTTTGACGGCGGTGGATGCGGTTGATCCGCTGCGTGACATCGTGGTGGTGCGACAGGATCGGGCGGATATGTTGGCATCAGGAAAGATATTTAACCCGGACTGGACCAGCCGTTTACGCGGTGTTGCGGGGGTACGGTTCATGGATTGGATGGCGACGAATAATTCGGTGCTGTCGTCGGTGGCGGACCGGCCGAAACCCACGGATTTTACATGGGCAAGGAATGGTGTGCCGATTGAGGTGATGGTGGCCTTGGCGAATGACTTGCAGGCGGATGCGTGGTTCACGCTGCCGCATTTGGCGGATGATGCGTTGGTGCGGTTCTATGCGGATTACACACGGGATCATCTGGATGCGGATTTGCAGGTCTGGGTGGAGTATTCGAACGAGGTGTGGAACTGGCAATTCGCGCAGGCGAAATGGGCCGAGGCGCAGGGGAAATTGCGCTGGGGCAAGGACCAGACATGGGTGCAGTTTTACGGCATGCGGGCGGCTGAGGTGATGGATATCTGGACGGCGTCTTTTGGCGCGGCTGCGGATCAGCGATTGGTGCGGGTGGTGGCCACGCAGACGGGCTGGCAAG